>NZ_BBOC01000066.1:0-27791 GCF_001485335.1 Type-D symbiont of Plautia stali
TAAATGCGCACCCTACATTTTCCTTGTAGGGTCGCCATTTATGGCGACCGTCTCCAGGGTGCAGATATTTACAGCGCCTGCGCGCACGCCCAGGCTGAACTCCATGCCCACTGGAAGTTATACCCGCCCAGCCAACCGGTGACATCCACCACTTCGCCGATAAAGTACAGTCCAGGCACGTCGCGCGCTTCCATGGTTTTTGATGAAAGCTGGGTGGTATCCACACCGCCCAGAGTCACTTCCGCCGTGCGATACCCTTCGGTGCCGTTGGGCTGCACGCGCCATTGATGCAGCGTATTCACCAGTTCACCCTGCTGTTTGCTGTTAAGCTGCTTCAAGGTGACATCCGGGATCTGCTTCAACTCCTGCAGCACTTCCACCAGCCGCTTCGGCAAGATTTTCGCCAGGCTATTTTTCAGGCTGAGATTGGGATGCGCCTCGCGCTGCACGTTGATAAAATCTTCCAGCGAGGTTTCCGGTGACAGGTTGATGGTGACGAATTCCCCAGGTTGCCAGAAGCTGGAGATTTGCAGCACCGCCGGGCCGGACAAACCGCGATGGGTAAACAGCATCGCTTCTTTAAACAGCGTGCCGTCTTGTGCTGTTATCGTGGTCGGCAATGCCACGCCCGACAGCGTGTTTAGCTGATCCAGCAACGGCTTGTGCAACGTGAAAGGCACCAGCGCGGCGCGTGTCGGGAAGACTTTCAGGCCAAACTGTTCGGCGACTTTATAGCCAAATGGCGTAGCACCCAGCCCCGGCATCGATAATCCACCGCTGGCGATCACCAGTTTTTCCGCCTGAACCTCTGAGCCGTTGAGTTGCAGCGTGTAACCTTTCTCATCACGTGCCACGCTCAGCACTTCGCTACGCAAACGCAACGTCACCTGTCCGGCTTCACACTCTTTTAAAAGCAGATCGACAATCTGCTGGGCCGAATCATCGCAGAACAGCTGGCCGAGGGTTTTCTCGTGATAGGCAATGCCATGGCGGTTCACCAGATCGATGAAATCCCACTGGGTATAGCGTGCCAAAGCCGATTTACTGAAATGCGGATTGTGCGAAAGATATGCCGCCGGTTCGGTGTACATATTGGTGAAATTACAACGACCACCGCCCGACATCAGGATTTTACGCCCGGCCTTTTTGCCGTTATCCAGCAGCAGCACGCGGCGACCTAACTGTCCTGCCTGCGCTGCGCAGAACATGCCGGCAGCGCCTGCACCAATAATGATAACGTCAAACTTGTCCACAGCTCTTAACCCACCTGATTGAAAGGCGCTGATTGTAGAGATCTGCGGCAATTCGCGCCAGCGTCAAAAAAATGCCGCAAATGTGTCATAATGTAACTGCCTTATTTTTCAGCCTTTTTGCCTTGTCTTAGTGCTTACATTGCAATTTTAAGACAAAAAGGGACTATATTTTCCTTTCACATCATGCGTGTTGTCGCAGATAATGCGCCGCGTTCATGTCCTCCAAAATGGCGTAACGTTTATGCTGCATCTGTTTGCTGGTCTTGACCTAAGCACCGGCCTGTTTTTGGTTATTGCTCTGCTGTTCGTATTGTTCTATGAAGCAATCAACGGTTTCCACGACACGGCTAACGCAGTCGCTACTGTCATTTATACCCGTGCGATGCGGGCGCAGTTGGCGGTTGTGATGGCTGGTGTTTTCAACTTCTTAGGCGTTTTGCTGGGCGGTTTGAGTGTGGCCTATGCCATCGTGCATATGCTGCCTACGGATCTGCTACTGAACGTCGGTTCCGCACATGGCCTTGCCATGGTGTTCTCCATGCTGCTGGCAGCCATTATCTGGAACCTGGGTACCTGGTATCTGGGTTTACCGGCCTCCAGTTCGCATACATTGATTGGCGCCATTATCGGTATTGGTCTCACCAATGCCCTGATGACCGGCACCTCGGTGGTTGACGCGCTCAACCTGCCGAAAGTGATCAATATTTTCCTTTCTCTGATTCTGTCACCGATTGTCGGACTGGTGATTGCGGGTTCGCTGATTTTCTTGCTGCGTCGCTACTGGAGCGGCACCACGAAACGTTCGCGTATCCACATGACCCCTGCAGACCGTGAAAAGATCGATGGCAAGAAGAAGCCACCGTTCTGGACACGTATTGCACTGATTGTCTCAGCAATCGGCGTGAGCTACTCGCACGGTGCTAACGATGGTCAGAAAGGCATTGGCCTGATTATGTTAGTGCTGATTGGCGTAGCACCGGCCGGTTTCGTGGTGAACATGAATGCCTCCGGTTATGACATCACCCGAACACGTGATGCCGTTAATCATCTGCAGCAGTACTATCAGCAGCATGGTGATTCTCTGACGCACATCGTGCAGATGGCGCCCCCTGTGGTGCCGACGCCGGAAGAGTCAGTGGGCGGTCCGCATGAGTTCCATTGCGACAGCAGTCGTGCCCTTCAGGCTATCGACCGCGCACAAGGCTTGCTGGCTAATCTGAACAGCTACGATCAACTGACCGTTGATCAGCGTAGCCAGATGCGTCGTTTGCTGATGTGCGTATCGGATACCGCTGACCGCGCGGCGAAGCTGCCGGAGACCAGTGCTGATGATAAGCGCTTCCTCAACAAGCTGAAGGGCGATCTGCTGGGCACCGTGGAGTACGCACCGGTCTGGATCATCATGGCGGTGGCGTTAGCGCTGGGCATCGGTACCATGATTGGCTGGCGTCGTGTGGCGACCACTATCGGCGAGAAAATCGGTAAGAAAGGCATGACCTATGCGCAGGGCATGTCGGCACAGGTCACCGCTGCGGTCTCTATTGGTATCGCCAGTTATACCGGTATGCCGGTGTCGACCACGCACATCCTGTCGTCATCGGTTGCTGGCACCATGCTGGTTGATGGCGGTGGCTTACAAAGCCGCACCATCAAAAATATCGCCATGGCATGGGTGTTCACCCTGCCGGTGTGTATTGTGCTGTCAGGTTCGCTCTACTGGATTGCCCTGAAGATTATTTAAGCCATCCGTAGAAAACAGAGGGGCGACAGCAATGTCGCCCTTTTTTATTGCCAGATCGCCATGGCTATCAGGCTCACCACCACCAGAAAACACAGCCCACTGGTCAGCACAAACTGCCCACGCACGCGCTCGCAGCGGCGAATGAATTCGTCGTCGTGATGATCGCGATAGCGCTTATCCCAGATATAACGCACCAGCCGCACCTGCTTACTGGGCTGGCCATGAGACGTGAAGAACCCCGCCCCATCCACATATTGATACAGCAGCGGATCACAACCGCGCAGCACAGCCAATAGCGAGCGCAAAGAAGAGAAGTAGCGCGCCATATTCACCAGACAAACCACACACAGAGCCCAAAAAAGCGCGATAGTGCTGATCATGTTCCCCTCCCAGCTGGAGCCGCAATGACGTCGAATGCAGCGGGGAAATGCTGTAGACGCCCCACGGGAAATAAACCAGCCACAGATGAATCGAATTGCATTGTTGTTATGCGAGCCCGAGCGCGTAACCCAGACGGCGGTGGCACTCATTTTCAGTGTAGGAGATCTGTTCAATTTTTTTCCAGCGATGATTTTCGTTCACCGCGAGTGAAAATCGCGATAGCGCTTGATCTTCCTCACAAGCGAGCCGCAGATTGCAGCATTTGTTAACAACTCTGGCTATACTCAAAACATAACAACATACGCCTGTAGGCATAAATTGTGGCTGGCGGCGCTTCATCGCCATTGTGCGCAAAGGACAACGCCCGCCGTGAAGGCAAACTTCGGGTTGCCCCCAGAATCTTGAGAAAGGAGTTTTATCATGGCTTATAAACACATCCTGATTGCAGTAGACCTTTCCCCGGAAAGCCAGTTGCTGGTTGATAAAGCCGTTTCGCTGGCCCGCCCCTACGACGCTAAAATCTCTCTCATCCACGTTGATGTGAACTATTCAGACCTCTACACCGGGCTGATTGACGTCAACCTGGGTGACATGCAGAAGCGCATTTCCGAAGAGACCCACACCGCCTTGAAAGAGCTGTCAACTAACGCCGGTTATCCGATCAGTGAAACCCTGAGCGGCAGCGGCGATCTTGGCCAGGTGCTGGTGGATGCGATTAAAAAGTATGATGTGGATTTGGTGGTGTGTGGACACCATCAGGATTTCTGGAGCAAGTTGATGTCTTCAGCACGTCAGCTGATCAACACCGTGCACATTGATATGTTGATTGTGCCGCTGCGTGATGCAGACGACGAATAAGCCGCAACCGTCTGTTAGGTCGGCATAAATGCCGCCCCTACCACGCACCATGACATCCGTAGGGTCGGCATTTATGCCGACCTTTTAACAGGAAAGCATTAAACCAATGGCGGATAAATATCAAACCGATGGCTTTTGGTGATCACTGCAGATTGAGTTTCCACACCCGCTAACGGCGGTGCGTAATCCGGGCGTTTTACCACGATGCGTTTTTTGGCCAGGCGTCGCGCCGGTTCCAGCAACGCATCAGCGTCTTCATCCGGCCCCACCAGCGACTGAAACACGCGCATCTCTTTCTTCACCAGCGCGCTCTTCTGACGATGCGGATACATCGGGTCGAGATATACCACATCCGGCGCGGGTGTGATATCACTCAACGCCTGTTGGCTCACCACATGCAGCAACGTCAGCCGTTCACGCAGCCAGCCGCCAATCTCAGCATCTTCATATCCCCGGCGTAAGCCATCATCCAGCAACGCGGCGACCACCGGATGGCGCTCCAGCATGCGTACGCGGCAACCTAACGCTGCCAGCACAAAAGCATCACGCCCCAGCCCCGCCGTTGCGTCAACCACATCCGGCAGATAACCACCTTTGATGCCCACCGCTTTCGCTACCGCTTCACCCCGACCACCGCCAAACTTACGGCGGTGCGCCATGGCACCAGAAACGAAGTCCACAAAGATGCCGCCTAGTTTCGGCTCATCCCGTTTGCGCAGCTCAAGATGCTCCGACGTCAGCACCAGCGCCATCACGGACTGATCGTCATGCTGCAAACCCCAGCGCTGCGCCAGATGTAATAAGGCGCCGTCTCCGGCGCCTGTTTCATCGATTAAACCGATATTCACAAGCAGGCTTATCCCTGAATTCCGTAGTGTTCCAGCATCGCATCCAGTTGCGGTTCACGGCCACGGAAGCGTTTGAACAGCTCCATTGGCTCTTCTGAACCGCCGCGCGTCAGGATGTTATCGAGGAACGACTGACCGGTTTGACGGTTGAAGATGCCCTCTTCTTCGAAACGAGAGTAAGCATCGGCCGCCAGCACATCCGCCCACAGATAGCTGTAGTAACCGGCAGCGTAACCGCCCGCGAACACGTGGCTGAAGGCGTGTGGGAAACGGCCCCACTCTGGGCTTGGCACCACGGCAACCTGCTTCTTCACTTCACGCAGCGTTTCGAGGATTTGCGCACCTTTTTCTGGATTGAATTCAGTGTGCAGACGGAAATCGAACAGGCCGAACTCCAGCTGACGCAGGATAAACAGCGCCGCCTGATAGTTCTTCGCTGCCAGCATCTTATCCAACAGATCTTTTGGCAGCGGCTCACCGGTTTCGTAATGGCCGGAGATAAACGCCAGCGCGTCCGGCTCCCAGCACCAGTTTTCCATAAACTGGCTCGGCAGTTCGACCGCATCCCATGGCACACCGCTGATGCCCGATACGCCAGGCGCTTCGATGCGCGTCAGCATGTGATGCAGACCGTGACCGAATTCGTGGAACAGCGTGGTCACTTCATCATGGGTGAACAACGCAGGCTTGCCCTGCACCGGACGATTGAAGTTACAGGTGAGGTACGCCACTGGCTTCTGCAGGCTGCCATCGGCTTTACGCATCTGGCCGACACAATCATCCATCCAGGCGCCGCCACGTTTGTGCTCACGCGCGTAGAGATCGAGGTAGAAACTGCCACGCAGCTCACCACTTTCATCAAACAGATCGAAGAAACGCACATCCGGATGGTAAACATCGACGTCTTTGCGCTCTTTCGCCGTAATGCCATAAATGCGTTTTACCACTTCGAACAAGCCGCTGACCGCACGCTCTTCTGGGAAATACGGGCGCAGCTGCTCATCGCTGATGGTGTACAGATGCTGCTTCTGCTTCTCGCCGTAATAGGTGAGATCCCACGGGTTCATCTCATCAACGCCAAACTCTTTTTTGGCGAAGGCACGCAGCTGTGCCAACTCTTTCTCACCCTGAGGACGCGCACGCTTGGCAAGATCGGTCAGGAAGTCGATGACCTGTGCCGGGTTTTCCGCCATTTTGGTAGCCAGCGACTTATCGGCAAAGGAGTCGAAGCCCAACAGTTGTGCCAGTTCGTGACGCAGAGCCAGTTCTTCCGCCATCACCGGACCGTTATCCCACTTACCGGCATTCGGACCTTGTTCAGACGCACGCGTCGAGTACGCACGGTACATCTCTTCGCGCAGGGCAGCGTTATCACAGTAGGTCATCACCGGCAGATAGCTCGGGATATCCAGCGTCAGCAGCCAGCCTTCTTGCTCTTTAGCTTCGGCCTGCGCTTTTGCCGCCGCCAGCGCGCTCTCTGGCATCCCCGCCAGATCCGCTTCATCGGTGATCAGCTTGTTCCAGCCCATGGTAGCGTCGAGCACGTTGTTGCTGTAGGTCGAACCCAGTTCAGACAGACGCGCCGCGATTTCGCCATAGCGCTTCTGCTTCTCTTTATCGAGGCCGATACCAGACAGCTCGAAATCACGCAGCGCGTTATCGACGGCTTTCTTCTGTGCGATATCCAGCGCGGCATAGCTGTCGCCCTGTTTTAAATCACGGTAAGCCTGATACAGGCCTTCATGCTGGCCTACCCAAGTGCTGTATTCTGACAGCAGCGGCAGCGTCTGCTCGTAGGCTTCACGCAGTTCCGGGCTGTTTTTAACCGAATTCAGGTGACTGACGGGGGAGAAAATACGGCCCAGACGATCATCCACTTCAGCCAGTGGCTGCACTAAATTATCCCAAGTGTAAGGCGCACCCTGCGCCACCACGCGTTCCACTTCGGCACGACAGTTGTTCAGCGCTTCAGTGACAGCGGGAACCACGTGCTCAGGTTTGATGGCGGAAAATGGCGGAAGCGAAAAAGGGGTGAGTAACGGATTGGTCATAAGCGCAGTCCTTTCATCGTAGTGTTCGGGCGCGAGATTCGCGCGACGCAATCTTTCTAACATGCGGTCAGAGAGCCTGAAAATCAATGCCACTAAGGATGGACCGACGAAGAAAAAAGCGCGAGCGCCAAAACGTCAGCAATTTTTACGCAGCACGGCTATAATCGCGCCACACACGATGTTTTTTTACTCCTTTTGATCCAACCGCGGACCCCTCTTTTTTATGCTCAGTTATCGCCACAGTTTTCATGCCGGCAACCATGCCGACGTGCTCAAACATACCGTTGAAAGCCTGATCCTCACCGCGTTGATGGAGAAGGAGAAACCGTTCCTGTATCTGGATACGCATGCCGGTGCCGGCCGTTACCAATTGAGCGGAGAGCACGCCGAGCGTACCGGTGAATATCTGGAAGGCATTGCGCGCATCTGGCAGCAGCCGGACACGCCAGAGCTGTTGAAGCCCTATCTTTCTGCGGTGCGCAACCTCAACCCGCATGGCACCTTGCGCTACTATCCCGGCTCGCCGCTGATCGCACGCCATCTGCTGCGCGAAGACGACAAGCTGGAACTGACCGAACTGCACTCCAGCGATTACCCGCTGCTGCGCAACGAATTCAGTAAAGACGGCCGCGCACGCGTGGCACGTGGTGACGGCTATCAACAGTTGAAAGCCAAACTCCCACCGCTGAGCCGCCGTGGTTTGATTCTGATTGACCCACCGTATGAGCTGAAAAGTGATTATCAGGATGTGGTGAAAGGGATTCAGGAAGGCTACAAGCGTTTTGCCACCGGGGTGTATGCGCTGTGGTATCCGGTGGTGCTGCGCCAGCAGATCAAACACATGGTCAAAGACCTGGAAGCCAGCAACATCCGCAACATTCTGCAGATTGAACTGGCGGTGCGCCCAGATAGCGATCAGCGCGGCATGACTGCCTCGGGCATGATCGTGATTAACCCGCCGTGGAAGCTGAAAGCGCAGATGGAAGAGCTGCTGCCTTGGCTGCATCAGAAGCTGGTGCCAGCAGGTACGGGCCATTACAGCGTGACGCAGATCGTACCCGAGTAAACACATCCCTTGCCAACGGGCGTGCCAAGGCTCGCCCCTACAGATGATTTGTAGGGTGCGGCCCTTGGGTCGCCCGAGCCGCCTCTCTTTCAAAGGACCCTTGTTATGTGGATCATTCTGGCTGGCGCGCTCACGGTGCTGTCGCCTGCCAAGCGTCTCGCCGTCCTGTTGCTGCTGCTGACGACGCTGATGGGCCTGTTCCAGGACGTGCTCGACTGGCCAGCGATTGCCATCCTGGGTGCAATCGCGTTGCTGGCATGGGTTCGAGTGGAAAACCCCACCAACCGCGCCGTGCTGCTGATTAGCGAAGCCTTACTGGTGCTGATCGCGGGCGGCTTGTTCCTGCACTTGCTGCCCGGTTTCAACAACCCACGCCAGATCGAAGACTTACAGGCTGGCCCCAACAGCGTGCCGTTCAGCTTCTACTACAACTTCGATAAAGCGCTGATTCCGTTTGTACTGCTGGCGGCGTTGCCGACGCTGTTCCGCGCACAGAAGTTTCCCCCTGCGCACAAGATCCTCTGGCTGCTGCTGTTAGCGGCGATCCCGCTACTGCTGTATGTCGCCGTGTTGTTGGGTGGACTGGCGATTGAGCCGCACTGGCCTGAATGGCTCGGCAGCTTTATGCTGGCGAACCTGTTTTTTGTCTCGCTGGCGGAGGAAGCCTTCTTCCGTGGCTATCTGCAACAGCGTCTGCGGCAGAAAATCGGTGGCGTGGCAGCACTATTAATCGCCTCACTGCTGTTTGGCCTGGCACACTTCCCCGGCGGCATGTTGCTGGTGATTTTCGCCACGCTGGCTGGCCTGATATATGGCCTGGCGTGGCACTGGAGCGGACGCGTGTGGGTCGCCACCGGCGTGCATTTTCTGCTGAACCTGACGCATCTGCTGTTCTTCACCTACCCCGCGTTACAGCATTAAATCTCGAATACTGCGAAATCACGTGCCAGCTCGGTAGCCATAAACACCGACTGGCACTCCGCCAGCAATCTCTCCCGATCACTCGACACATAGCGCGAACTGAAATGCGTGGCGATCATGCGCTTCACCCCCGCCAGCCTGGCCACTTCGGCTGCCTGGACCGTGGTGGAGTGGCCGCGACCATTGGCTTTCTCGGCCAGTGCCGCTTCCAGCGTGGTTTCATGCACCATCACATCCGCGTTGGCGGCCAACTGCAGTGCCACATCGGTAGGGCCGGTATCACCAAAAATCGCCACCACTTTGCCTTTGGTGGCGGGCCCAAGATACGCCGCACCGTCGATTTCACGTCCATCATCCAGTTGAATGCGTTTGCCCTGTTTTAAATCCTGATACCACGGCCCACGCGGCACACCCTCGGCTTTTAACCGTGGTGCATCCAGAAAACCCGGTTTGTCATGCTGTTCGATGCGGTAGCCATAACACTCCACCACATGATTCATCGGATAGGCGGTGACGCGGAATTCACCGTCATCCAATACCTCACCGGCTTCGATTTCGATTATCTCCAGCGGAAAGCTGGTGTAAGAGCCGCTCAGGCTAAGCGCCGTCTCGATAAACTGTTTGATACCTTGCGGACCATAAATGGTCATCGGCTCCAGTAATCCCGCCATTGAGCGGCTGGTGAGCAAACCCGGCAGGCCAAAAATGTGGTCACCGTGCAGGTGGGTAATGAAGATTTTTGCCAGCTTGCTGGGCTTAAGCGCGGAGCGCATAAACTGATGCTGGGTCGCTTCACCGCAGTCGAACAGCCAGGTGTCACCGCGTTTCGACAGCGTCAGCGCAATGGCGGTGACGTTGCGTTGCAGGCTCGGCGCACCCGCGCCAGTGCCAAGAAAAGTCAGATTCATAGTTTTCTTCCCTGTGAGCGAAACCTGAATAACACCCTATCATAATCATAGGCTGAACCTTTGCGCCGCTTGCGCAAGCAGCGTTACACTCTATGCCAATTTTCTTCCAACAGATGGACATTCCGGATGACCCGACATTTTGATTACCTCGCGATTGGCGGCGGCAGCGGCGGTATCGCCTCCATTAACCGTGCAGCGATGCATGGCCAGAAGTGCGCCTTGATCGAAGCGAAAGAATTGGGCGGTACCTGTGTCAACGTGGGCTGCGTCCCGAAAAAGGTGATGTGGCATGCGGCACAGATTGCTGAAGCCATCCACTTGTATGGCCCGGATTACGGTTTCGACACCACCGTGAATCGCTTTGACTGGTCAACGCTGGTGAAGAACCGCAGCGCCTATATCGATCGTATTCACACCTCATACGATAACGTGCTGGGGAAAAATAACGTTGAAGTGATCAAAGGCTTCGCGCGCTTCGTTGATGCCAACACCGTGGAAGTGAACGGTGAAACCCTCACCGCCGACCATATCCTGATTGCCACGGGCGGCCGTCCGAGCCACCCGCACGTACCTGGCGCAGAATACGGTATCGATTCCGATGGCTTCTTTGAGCTGGATGCGCTGCCAAAACGTGTTGCAGTGGTCGGCGCCGGCTATATCGCCGTGGAACTGGCGGGCGTGGTGAACGCACTGGGAGCAGAAACCCACCTGTTTGTGCGCAAGCATGCGCCGCTGCGCAGCTTCGATCCGCTGATCGTTGATACGCTGGTGGAAGTGATGCAAGCCGAAGGCCCGACGCTGCACACCGAATCGATTCCAAAAGCGGTGATCAAAAATGCGGACGGCAGCCTGACGCTGCAACTGGAAAACGGCCATGAGCAAACCGTTGATTGCCTGGTGTGGGCGATTGGTCGCGAACCGGCCACCGATAACCTTAACCTCTCCGTGACCGGCGTTGCGCTGAACGAGAAAGGCTATATCAACGTGGATAAGTTCCAGAATACCAACGTGAAAGGCATCTATGCAGTGGGCGACAACACCGGTGCCGTCGAGCTGACACCGGTGGCGGTGGCTGCTGGCCGTCGTCTCTCTGAACGTCTGTTCAACAATAAGCCGGACGAGCATCTGGACTACAGCAACGTGCCGACCGTGGTGTTTACTCATCCGCCGATTGGTACTGTTGGCCTGACCGAGCCTCAGGCGCGCGAGCAGTATGGCGACGATCAGGTAAAAGTGTATAAATCATCCTTCACCGCCATGTACACCGCCGTCACGCAGCATCGCCAGCCATGTCGTATGAAGCTGGTGTGCGTTGGACCGGAAGAGAAGATTGTCGGTATCCACGGTATTGGCAACGGTATGGATGAGATGCTGCAAGGCTTCGCCGTGGCGCTGAAAATGGGAGCCACCAAGAAGGACTTTGACAACACCGTGGCGATTCACCCCACGGCGGCGGAAGAGTTCGTTACCATGCGGTAATCCTGGTGCGCATCAATGCGCACCCTACGAAAACCTCGCACGATCGCCGTAGGGTTGCCATTTATGGCGATCGGAAAGCGTTAAACTGACGAGCAGTGCGCCATTTATGGCGACCAGAGATAAGGCGGAATGAATTCCGCCTTTTTTATATCTGCAGCACCGGCACTTCCACCACCTGAATCGCTTGCTCACCGCTCTCAATCAAACTAAACACCCTGTCCATCATGCTTGCCACATCCTGTTTCACCATGGTGATGTCTTTGCACAGCAGCGCCACAAACGGGTCCCAGTCAAAGCAGCCGATGACGGGATGCTTATCATCCGTTAACAGATTCTCCGCGCGCAGAAACTGAACCGCCCCTTCCAGCGAAATCGTCGAATTCACAAACAGACCAAAGTGCCCGACAGGATGCTGCTGAAAGTAACGTTTCAACGCGGTTTGCGCTTTTTCTGGCTCATAACCGCACAGCAGCACGTTCTCTTCCGGCACCGCAATTTGGCGTTCCTGATGCGCCAGCAAGAAGCCTCGCAGACGTTCTTTGCTGTTGTGGTCACTGGCGCGTCCGCCGATAAAAATCAGTGCCTGCGGGCATTTATCCAGCAAGGTGCGCGTCAGACTCAGTGCGCCATTGAAGTTATCTGAAATGATGGAAGGAGCCAGCGAACCGGGTAGGTCCAGATTGAGCGAAGGCACGGAAGCGTTCTGGCACAGTGCAGTGATGCGATCCGGATCAGTTGCGCCGGTCACCACCATATAATCCACTTGCCAGGACAGCATGGTTTGCGCGGCTTCCAGCTCTAAATCTGGATCGCGCTGCGTGCAGGTAATTACCGGAAACAAGCCACGATCGCGCGCCATCTGCTCAAACTTTTCCACAATTGAGCCAAAATAACGGTTGTCGTATTTCGGCACGATCATCCCGATGGTTTTTGAGCGCGTTGTGCGCAGCATGCTGGCCTGCCGATTCAGCGCATAGCCCTGCTCTTGCGCAACCCGGCTCACTTTCTCGGCAGTGCTGGCACTGATGCGCCGTTTCTTCCAGTTACCACTCAAAATCGCGCTTACCGCGCTTGCCGAAACCCCTGTGAGTTCCGCCAGGTCATAAATGGTGGTTTTCTTGTTTTTGCCGATCCCCGTCACAGAACCCATCCCTTTATTGCGCATTTTGTTGCTGGTTAGAAGTGAGGGTGATAGTTGTGCTTCATCGATTGAGCACCACCTAAAACGCCATTGATAAAGGATTATAAGATGAACTCGAACCTCTTCTCCATGCATAACCCTCTCAACGGAAAAGTCGCCGCCATCACCGGCGCTGCTTCCGGAATCGGCCTTGAATGCAGCAAGGTATTGCTTCAGGCCGGTGCGAAAGTCGTTCTCATCGATCGCGACGGAGACAAGTTGCAGCAGCTGGTGGCGGAGCTGGGCCCTCAGGCACTCGCGCTGCAGATTGATCTGATGGACGGCAAACAAGTTGACGGCATTCTCGATGACATTCTCAAGCTGGCGGGTCGTCTGGATATTTTCCACGCCAACGCTGGAGCCTATATCGGCGGGCCGGTGGCGGAAGGCGATCCCGAGATCTGGGACCGGGTGCTAAAACTCAATACCAGCGCCGCCTTCCGCTGTGTGCGTTCGGTGCTGCCGCATCTTATCGCCCAGAAATCGGGTGACATCATTTTCACCAGTTCCATTGCGGGCGTGGTGCCGGTGGTCTGGGAACCCATCTATACCGCGTCGAAGTTCGCGGTGCAGGCCTTTGTGCATTCAACCCGTCGTCAGGTGGCGCAGCATGGCGTGCGAGTCGGTGCGGTGTTGCCCGGCCCGGTGGTCACTGCGCTACTTGATGACTGGCCGCAAGAGAAGCTGGATGACGCGCTGGCCAACGGCAGCCTGATGCAGCCCATTGAAGTCGCGGAATCGGTGCTGTTTATGGTGACGCGATCGCCTGGCGTGACCGTGCGCGATATCGTTATTCTCCCTAACAGTGTTGACCTGTAACCGTTCGAGGTGAAGCAGCATGAGCAACGAAAAATATCTGATTGGTGTGGATGTCGGTTCTGCCAGTGCCCGTGCCGGGGTGTTTGATCGGGCGGGCAATCTGTTGGGACATGCAAAACAGCGCATCACCACCTTCCGGGCGCACGGTAATGTGGTGGAGCAATCCGCCAATGAGATTTGGCAGGCGGTAAGCCACTGCATCCGTGAGGCCATTGCAACGGCCGCCATCGATCCTAAAGCCGTAGCCGGTATCGGTTTTGACGCCACCTGTTCGCTGGTGGTGATCGATGACAATGGCCATCCGCTGCCCGTCAGCGCGCAGGGCGATGCCGAACGCAATATCATCGTGTGGATGGACCATCGCGCTACACAGCAGGCCGACGCCATCAATGCCACCGCACACCCGGTACTCGACTACGTTGGTGGCCGCATCTCGCCGGAAATGGAGATGCCAAAACTGCTGTGGCTGAAGACCCACAATCCGCAGACATTCCAGCAGGCGGCCCACTTCTTTGACCTCACCGACTACCTCAGCTGGCGCGCCACCGGCGATACGGCGCGATCCTCCTGCACGGTGACCTGTAAATGGAACTATCTGGCGCATGAGCAGCGCTGGGATGCGGACTACTTCAATGCCATCGGGCTGCCGGAATTCGCGCAGGAAAACTTTGCCCGTATTGGGCAGCGCATCGTTGAACCGGGTACGCCTTGCGGCAATGGCTTAACCGCGCAAGCTGCCGCCGATTTTGGTTTACCCGTGGGGACACCGATTGCCGCAGGCTTAATTGATGCCCATGCAGGCGGCGTGGGAACGCTGGGCGCGGATGGCCGCCCGGAAGAGAAACTCGCTTACGTGTTTGGCACCTCATCCTGCACCATGACGCCGACCCACGAAGCAGCTTTTGTGCCCGGCGTGTGGGGGCCTTACTACTCAGCGATGGTGCCCGGCTTGTGGTTAAGCGAAGGAGGACAAAGCGCGGCGGGCGCGGCCATCGATCGCCTGCTGGAAATGCATCCTGCTGCGGTCATCGCGCAGCAGGCCGCTGATGCAGCGGGCCTCTCACTGCCAGTGTATCTCGCGGAGCAGGCCCGGCAAAACGCCCCCAGCGACTCAGAAACCGTGCAGCTAGTAGAAGGCCTGCATATCGTGCCGGAGTTCGCCGGCAATCGCGCCCCCTTTGGCGATCCTTATGCCCGCGCGGTGATTTGCGGTTTAGGCATGGACAATGATGTCGCGAGTCTCATCTCGCTGTATATCGCAGGCTTGTGCAGCCTTGGCTATGGCCTGCGGCAGATCATTGAAGCCCAAACCAGCAAAGGCATTGTCACCCGCTCAATCGTGATCAGCGGCGGTGCCGGGCAGCATCCGCTGGTGCGCCAACTGTTAGCCGACAGCTGCCAACTTCCGGTGCAATCGACCCTGTGCCCGGAACCGGTATTACTGGGCTCAGCGATTCTGGCCGCCACCGCCAGCGGACTGTATAGCGACGTTACCTCAGCGATGCAAAGCATGACCACCCAGGAAAATAGCTGGCATCCCGAACCATTAGTTTCGGCACTGCATCATCACCGATATGACGCATTTAAATTACTGCAAAGCACGGCGCGTAATATTCGCCAGCAGGAAGACTAATATTGCGCGCCGGAAATTGTCCGGCGCTCAATGACCTATTCCTCCCATTTCCCGCAAGATAAAATCCATTTTCTTCACTACTCAAGCGTAGTCTGCCGGGCTACTATTTCTGCCTTTGCTGGCGCCCTTCGCGCTGGCGTTTTTTAATGGCAGAAAGGGGAGCGTGAGCACAATGTTGACGCAGGGTGAGCAGTGGATTTGGCGTCGGGAACCGGCATGAATATCATCAATATTATTATGTCCGCGGGCAAAGCTTCCGTGGATGTTGCACTGTATACGCTTATTCCGATCATGGTGGTGATGTTATTCATCATGAAATATCTGGAAGTGAAAGGCGTACTGGATTTTGTAGTACGTCATTCCACGCCGTTATTAAAACCGTTAGGTATTACCGGGCTGGCCTTATTTGCCTTAATTCAGCTTAATTTCGTCAGCTTCGCGGCACCGCTGGCGGCATTAGCGATTATGGAAAAACGCGGCACCTCGGATCGTCATATGGCGGCGACGCTAGCCATGCTGTTCGCCATGGGTCAGGCCAACGCCTTTTATCCGTTGATACCCGCAGGACTGAACTGGAGCGCGGCACTGCTGATCTCCATCTGTGGCGGCGTGCTGGCAGCAGCGGCGACCTATCACTGCTTTGGTCGCAAGCTCTCCGATGCCGCACTGTTGAATGAAGACGAAGCGGTCGCCAACAACGAAAGCAAAATGGGGCTGATTGCGATTATCAACAGCTCAGGCGCCGATGCCATCCGTCTGGCGCTGGGATCGCTGCCGATGTTGATTCTCTCGCTGTCCGTGGTGGGCATTTTGAAAGAGTCCGGCGGGATTGAGATGCTCACGCGTCTGGTCTCACCGCTGCTGGATAAACTCAACATCTCCGAAGTCTACATATTGCCTGCACTGACCAAATGTCTGGCAGGCGGTACCGCCTACTACGGCGTGGTGGCGGGGTTAGTGGAGAAAGGTCTGTACAGTGCCCACAACATCAATGCGTCGGCCGGTTTGTTGATTCAGACTTTTGACCTGCCCGGCATTGGCATCTTCCTTGGGCTATCGAGCCGTTTCCCTCGCCTGTTCCGCTTCGCGGTGCCGGGTATCATCCTCGGTATCGCACTGCGCGGTGTGGCACACGCCATCCTGTTTTAATTATCCCTGGCGCTGAAAAGGCTTTTCAGCGCCAAATTTTAAATAACACTACAGTTTTCAGGCGTTATTTAAAATTAACCCTATACATTCCATCGTTATTTTCATCAGTTGCAAAACCTTTAATTATCGTACTATTATCCCCAGCATGGTTTTCCAAAAATAATTAATCCCAGATCCATTAAAGGGTTAATTAATACCTTAATTTCACTGCAGGTAATCGTCCTGCATATTCACTATTGATACGCAGATAGGGTAGATCCATGAGCGGTAAACAAATAACCTGGAATGGCGGGTTACAGCCTGAAGCCATCGAGATTTTGTCGCAAGACGGCGGCATGATTGTGAGCCCAACCAAAGTGGGTTACATCATCATGACCTCCGATAAAGCCGGGCTGGAGCGCAAGTTTGAAGCCAAGCAACGCAAGCGCAACAAGCCGGGCGTGGTGCTGTGCGGCTCACTGGAACAACTGCGTTCACTGGCGCAATTAACGCCAGAAATTGATCAGCTTTATCAGCAACATTGGGATCAAGATATTTTACTGGGCTGTATTTTACCGTGGCGCGAAGATGCGCTGTCGCGTATTCCGGATGACGGCTCTAAAGAGCTGATGATGGATGGACGCCAGACCAGCTGCTTCGTGATTAAATTTGGTCGCCCTGGTGAGAATATTGCAAAAGCGCTGTGGGAAGATCACGGGAAATTCTCTTTCGCCAGTTCAGCCAATCCATCGGGTCAGGGTAACCGTGGTTTAGTTGAGGGTATTGGTGAGCGTATTGCATCGCGTGCTGATTTAATTATCGAAGCCAATGATTATGTGAAATCGATTCAGCCTAACGACGCCAATAAAGTACGCTACGAACAAGGCGTAATGGTATCGATGGTCGATAGCGAAGGCCGCCTGATCCCGCAACAAAACGGTGAACGCAAAATCACGCCGTGCCCGGTGCTGATCCGCAAAGGTCTGGATGTCGATAAAATCATGGCGCTGCTGTCAGATATCTTCCCATCATGGGATTACCGCCACGGTGATTACTACTAATGTGTTGAAGCCTGTTTCCTCCAAGAGGAAACAGGCGACACGGGTTACCACTCGACGGTAATTTTGCCGAAGTGACCCGCAGCTTGCTGATGCTGGAAGGCCGCAGGCAGCTCACCCAACGCACCGTAGCTGTCGCTGATCACCGGGCGAATACCGGTTTGCTCCAGCGCCCGCACAAAGTCCTGCTGCTGGCGGCGATGACCGACAATCAATCCCTGGATACGCGCCTGTTTCGCCATCAGTTGCGCGGTCGGCACGGAACCTTCGAATCCGGTTAACACCCCAATCAAAGCAATATGGCCGCCCACGCGCACCGCCTCAATCGACTGCGCCATGGTGCCCGGTCCGCCGAGTTCAATCACCACATCCGCCCCTCTGCCATCAGTGAGCTGTTGCACGGCTTTGCCCCACTCCGGTGTGCTGCGATAGTTGATACCTGCATCAGCACCCAACTCTTGCGCCCTCGCCAGCTTCTCATCTGAAGAGGAGGTGACAATCACGCGTGCGCCCATCGCTTTCGCGATTTGCAGTGCGGTAATCGACACGCCGCCGGTGCCCAGCGTCACGATGGTGTCCCCTGCTTTGATCTGTGCATCACCCACCAGCGCGCGCCATGCCGTCAGGCCGGAGGTGGTGATGGTTGCCGCTTCCGCATGCCGCCAGCCACGGGGTGCCAGGGTGAAGTGCTGAGCCGGACGCACCACTACCTCAGCAGCAAAGCCATCAGTACCATCGCCCGGCGTCTGGGTAAAATTGCCGACCTGCGCGAAAGGCAGACCATCTTGCCACTGCGGAAAGAAGCAGGAGACCACGTGGTCGCCTGGCTTAAATTCGGTGACGCCTGCGCCGACTTCTTCCACCACGCCCGCGCCGTCCGCCATCATGATGCGATCTTGCGCAGTGGGGATCGATCCGTTTGCCACCAGCAGATCGTGGAAATTGAGTGAGGTCGCGTGGATCGCTACGCGGATCTCGCCAGCACCCGGTTTGCCAGGATCGGGCAGATCGGTGAGTTGCAGCTGGTCTAAACCGCCAGGTTGTTTGAGGATCATCGCTTGCATGGTTGCTGTTCTCCTTGGCGAAGGTCGCCATAAATGGCGACCCTACAAATGGGTTGATACGCTTGATGGCGACCCTATGCGTGATGGGGTGCACAATAAACTCAACCCTTCATGTCGTAGGGTGCGCATTGATGCGCACCAGGAAAAAACTGCATATCAGTGTGGCAGCGATGCCCGCTCCTTGCCTGTTACAATGTGCGGTTTGCGCCTCAGCGTGTTAACTCGAAACATCCGCGCCATAGGCTATCGCTTTTTGCGCGCGCAGCTCCGTCAAGCGACGCTCCAGCGCCGCTTCGATGTTGTCGTAAGCCGTGCTGCCAAGGGCTAAACGCAGCGGCATGTCTGCTTGATCCAGCGTGGCGATCATCGCGGTAACCGATTTTGCCGCATCCCCTTTGATGGCGAAATCACCCGACAAGATCGCGCGGCGCAGTTGGCCAGACGCCGAGTCGTGATAAGCCTCCAGCGCCTCGGCGATATCCAGCCCGGCGCCAAAGTTAGTGGCGGTTGGGCCCGGCTCAACCAGCAGGAAATCAATGCCAAAACTGGCCACCTCCTGACGCACCGCCTCAACAAAGCCTTCGATGCCCCATTTGCTGGCGTGATACAGGCTAAAGTTAGGATACGCCACCTGCCCGCCTTCAGAAGAAACCTGCGCGATGCGTCCTCCACCCTGCTGGCGTAACAGCGGAATCACCGCGCGAATTAGCTGGATGGAACCGGTAAGATTGGTGGCGATCTGGCGATCAATCTGCGCATCACTCAGCTCTTCCGCCGCGCCAAACAAACCGTAGGCGGCATTACTCACCACCACGTCAACGCGCTCAACTTGTGCAAAGGCTTGGGCAGCCACAGGCGCGATGCTGGCGGTGTTGGCCAGATCCAGTGAGATGACCTGTAACTGCTCGCCGTAGCGCGCTTGCAAATCCGCCATCGCAGCGGTGCGGCGCACACAGGCCAGCACACGATCGCCGCGCGCCAACAGATCTTCACTCATTAAACGGCCCAGCCCGCTGCTGGCACCGGTGATTAACCAGGTTTTCATTTTGACCTCCTCTTATTGAAAACCTGATAGTAGATCGCTTTACTGGTGGTCATAATCTCCCCAATCGCGCATGACCTGGTGAGGAAAAACCACCAATGAGAAGACCTTCCTGGCAAGAACTGCAAGCCATTAAAACGCTGGGTGAACAGCGCAGCTTTCGCCGTGCCGCCGAGATGCTTGGCCTGAAACGCTCTTCACTCAGCCATCTGGTGAAAACGCTGGAACACAACCTTGGGGTACAGCTGTTTCAACGCACCACGCGTAGCGTGTCACTTACCGATGCCGGGCAACAGTTACTCGATCGACTCGCCCCACTGCTGAATGAGATGGATGAGGTACTGCATGATGTCAGCGCGCGCCGCCAGCAGCATGCGGGCATATTGCGCATCAGCGCCAGCGACGTGGCAATCAGTATCCTGCTGGAAAAAGTGGTGCCCGCTTTCAGTCGCGACTATCCCAACATCCAGCTCGACTTCGCCGCCCAGGGTGCGCTGGTGGATATCACCGCAGCCGGATTCGATGCCGGCATTCGCTTAGTGGAAGATGTGCCGCAGGATATGGTGGCGATTCATTTAGGCGGCCCGCTGAGCTTTATGACGGTCGCTTCACCAGCCTATCTGGCTGCACATCCGTTAGTGCAGCAACCGCAGGATTTATTGCAGCAACAGTGCATTCGGCATCGTTTGCCCAGTGGGAAACGCTATCGCTGGGAGTATGAGAAAGCAGGAGAAAGGTGTGAGATCGAGGTGCCAGGCATTATCACCCTGGACAACAACGCGCTGATGACCAGTGCGGCCATCAGCGGATTGGGCATTGCTTATGTGCCGTCGCTTTACGCCGAAACAGCGCTGCAATCCGGTCAGTTAGTCGAGCTACTGGCTGACTGGCGGGTGCAGTCGGCAGGTATGGCATTGTGGTTCCCGCCCAACCAGCATCAGTCGATGGCGCTGCGGCTGTTTATCGATGCGCTGAAAATCAGCCTGCCGCGCCGGTCGTGACTCAAGCCTGACGCTGTGGCGCTTTGTGCACCATGGTGTAAGCGTAATCCACGCCCATGCCGTAAGCGCCGCTGTGTTCGCGCACCAGATCCATCACTGCGTCGTAGGTCTCTTTACGTGACCAGTCGCGCTGGTACTCCAGCAGCACTTGCTGCCAGGTCACTGGCACTGCACCCGCCTGCACCATACGCTGCACAGAACGTTCGTGGGCATCGACGCTGGTGCCGCCAGAAGTATCGGTCACTACGTAAACTTCGTAGCCCTCTTTCAGCGCCATCAGGGCCGGGAAGGTCAGGCACACTTCGGTCCAGAGCGCGGAGATAATCAGCTTCTTGCGACCGGTTTTCTTCACCGCCTCAACGAATTTGGCATCTTCCCATGAGTTCATAGAAGTACGCTCAATCGGTTTCGATTCCGGGTGCACCGCCAGCAGTTCTGGCCAGATGTAGCCGCTGAAGCTTTCGGTTTCTACGGAGGTATAAATCACCGGCACGTCGAAAATCTTGCCCGCTTTGGCCAGGGCAACGGTGTTATTTTTGAGCTGCTGGCGATCAATGTTAGCGACACCAAAAGACATCTGCGGTTGATGGTCGATGAAGATCAAAGTTGAGTTCTGTGGGTCGAGCAGGTCGAGTTTAGACATGATTTATTCCTCAAAGGTATCGTTAAATTTGTGTGTTGTGCTGCTGGAATAAACTTTAGAGAAAGAGGCGAAGAAGAGATAACGCAAAGAATTTTACAACTTGTTCAAAGTGTTTTTAGAAGGTTGATTTACAAGAATAAATACATCATAAACACCCCATTTTCAGCGTAAAAATACCCGATATGCACATTGCCTCCACGGCAAAAACGGGCGTAACCTGTGCAGACAAAATCATAAAAAACACCATCGCAAAAATGATCGTACGTCCTCATCAACACTGGTTCCTCCGGCTGTTTGACTGGCACGGCTCGGTGCTGAGTAGCATTGTCTTTCGCCTGTCGCTCAACTTATTGATGTCGGTGGCCGCCATCATCGGCTATCCGTGGTACTCCACCTTTGGCATTCACCTCACTACCGCCCCCTTTAGCCTGATTGGGGTGTCGATCGCCATCTTCCTCGGCTTTCGCAATAACGCCAGCTACGCGCGCTTTATCGAAGCCCGCACGCTGTGGGGCAATATGCATATCACCCAGCGCTCACTGCTGCGGCAGATAAAATGTCTGCGTGGCATCAGTGAAGCCCAGGTGCAGGAATTTATCGGGCTGCAACTGGCCTTTAGCTGGGCGCTGAAACATCGCTTACGCGAAACCGATGCAAAGGCTGACTTAGCACGTTTGCTGCCAGAGAAGTGGCATAGCGCGGTGATTGGCAATCCAATGCCCACCTCACAAACCTTGTTGTGCATGGGTGAATGGCTGTCGCAGCGGCGTGATGAAGGTCTGGTGTCGGATATTGTCTGGCAGAGTATTGATGAGAATCTCAGTCATCTGTCGGCTTATTTGGGAGGCTGCGATCGTCTGGCGGGTACACCGATTCCTTTCGCCTACAGCTTGATTCTGCATCGCACGGTTTATCTGTTCTGTACCTTATTGCCGTTCGCGCTGGTGGCGGATTTGCATCTGATGACGCCACTGGTATCGGTGTTTATTTCTTACACCTTCCTGTCACTGGAGTCGCTGGCAGAGGAGTTAGAAGATCCGTTCGGCACCGCGCCAAATCATCTGCCACTGGATGCGCTGTGCGTGAATATCGAACGTAATTTGAAGGCGATGAATAATGATTTTCCGTTGCCGGAACCGCACCAGCCGGATAAGCATTTTAATTTGACGTAACGAGATGGGCCGCCTGGTACGCATAAATGCGCACCCTACGTAAAACGCGCCAATGCATTGTAGGGTCGCCATTTATGGTGACCGCAAGGCGCTTAACTGACGAGCATTACGCCATTTATGGCGACCTGCCACACGTTAATTCTGCTTATCCAGCCACCGCACATACGCCTGATCCCAGAGCGCGGATGGCGTACCCGCTTTACCCAGACCAAAACCGTGTCCGCCGCTGCTCAGTTCAATCAGTTCCACCGGCACGCGCATACGGCGGCAGGCATCACGCATCATTTCAGTGTTATGGGGATTGGAGGTGTGATCGTCTTCCGCTTGCGCCAGGAAGGTGGGCGGATAGGCGCGGGTCACATAGTTTTGCACTGACCAGTTCGCTTCCTGAGTCGGCGTCGCGTGGTCGCCCACCATCATCAGGTGCGTTTTGGTGTTCTGATACGGTGCTTCAAGAGTGATCACCGGATAGATCAGGCCCACGCTGTCGGCGGTTGGGCGAATTTGATCGAGCGGGTCCTGCGCAGGATAGGTCGTGAAGTCGGGGCGTGCTGCCGCCATGCCGAGCAAGTGTCCACCGGCAGAAAAGCCGAGCAGATGCACTTTACGCTCCATCGAACGCACCAGACGGATGGCGCGCTGGGCATCCTGCAGTGGCGCGAGATTGCCCGCCTGCCATTTCTCACCCGGCAAACGATAACTCAGCACATACACGGTATAACCATTGGCATTTAACCAACGCGCCACGGGCCATGCCTCACGGCCCATACCGATAAAGCGATAACCGCCGCCTGCCGCCACAATCACCGCTTCGCCATTGGGATTTTCCGGGCGGAAACGTTGAATTGCTGGAGAAACGATGTTGGTCCAGGAGCCATTCATACTGACTTTCAGCAGACCAGACGGCCCGCCGCCGCCCGGTGGATCATCGGGCCATAAGGGAATGATGTCATCACGCGCAAAGAGTTTGCCCGTGGTCATTGAGAGGACGGTAGCCCCGGTTGCCAGCAAAAAGTGACGCCGTGAAAGTTTCATGCCCAGTCGCCAGTATTGAAGATATTTGTCAGCCTTGTGGGCTGAGTCTCGTTATGTGATGCGTGTCGACTTTCGACGCTGGCGATTATGTACGCATTTTGTACAAAAAATCCATAAAAAAAGCGCCTAAAAAAGCGCTTGTTTTATAGCTAATCCAAAAATTCTTTTAATTATCTACTCAGCTCAAATCCCCTAAATAATTCAAGTTGTAGCAAGGCGGCAAGGATGAGAGTCCCCAGGAGCTTACTCCAGTAAGTGACTGGGGCGAGCATCCGCAGCCAACGCCGCGACAACTTGAAGTATGACGGGGATTTAATCCCCTAAATAATTCAAGCTGTGGCAAGGCGGTAAGGATGAGAGTCCCCAGGAGCTTACTCCAGTAAGTGACTGGGGCGAGCATCCGCAGCCAACGCCGCGACAGCTTGAAGTATGACGGGGATTTAGTCTTGCTGCTGGAATTGGGTCATCACGGTTTGTTCACATTGTTGCTGGTTGTGCCGCAGCTGCGCGCGTTCATCATCGCCCAGCTCCAACCACGCACTAATCACTTCCTGCGCGGTCTCTTCATTGAATTCGGGCTTCTCCACCGCTGAAGAGGACTGGCTGGCCGCCAGCTGAGACTTCATCTTCGCGGTGTAAGTATCCAGATCGCTGGTCTTTTTTTCCGTGCTAACGATATGGCACAGCTGGCTGGCGTAGACATTTTCCATCTGATTATCATCACCCTCGGCAGCCAGCACGCTGGCGGACAGGGAAAGTCCCACAAGAGCAAACAGAAACGCTTTCATAACAGGCTCCAGTAATTTCCAGAAAATCACTTTTGATTGTGTTGTGCGCGTGCCGCCTGACGGGCTGCACGCCAGTTTAATAACGGCGTCACCGTGATGCCGTGCAGCACAATGCTGCAAACCACTAACGTCAACGCCATATCCACCATTTGCTCCGCCTGCGGGCCATGAAGACCATGCACCCAGGCGTAAGCGATGTAGTTGATACTACCGATGCCACGAATGCCCAGCCAGCCAATTAACAAGCGGCGCATCAAGGGGATTTCACAGCGCCAGGTGGTGATCCACACCGCCAGCGGCCGCACCACCACAAACAACAGCAGCGCCAGGCCAATGCCTGTCAGGTTCCAGTGCTGCGCCAGCGTGATACCCAGCACCACCATCATACCCGCCGCCAGCAGGCGCTCGATGGTATCACCAAATGACAACGCATCACCGATCACCAAACCCACTGATTTCACCATACCGCTGCCGCCGTGCGCCAGACGCTGGTTAGGGTTAACGCGTGCCTCAGCAGGCAAGTATTGCTCTTCTTCTGACACCGCCTCTTGCGGATAGTGCTTCACCACCCGCAATTCTGCGCGTCGCAATCCGACACCCGCCGCGAACGTGGCCAGAAAGCCAGAGGCATCCACCGCTTGTGCTGCCGCATAGCTCAGTGCAATTAACGCCAGAGCGAGGAAGTCATTGGGAGCGATGTCTTGATGGGCACTGCGCAGATGAGTGGTTAACTGGCCGATGACGCGTCCCAGCAGATAACCAATGCCCAGCCCGCCCGCGATGGCCCATAACACATCTTTCATTGCCCATGCGCTGAGGTTGCTGACATTCAACGATTCGGGCGCGAGCATTAACAGCGCCAGCATCAATAACGGCAACGCTGAGCCATCGTTCATGCCCGCTTCACTGGAGAGGGCCACGCGCAGAGCATCATCATCACGCGCATCGTTAACCGATATCAGGCTGGCGAGCACCGGGTCGGTCGGCGCAACAATCGCGCCAAATGCCAGCGACAGCGCCCAGTCAAAACCTGTGATCCCGTGCACCAGCAGCGTCATGCCACCCACGGTGAGCAGCATGGCCGGAAAAGCCAGCCGCACCCCCACTCGCCAGGCATGCGCAGTGAGCGGCAAACGTAGCTTAAGCCCGGTGATAAACAGCGAGGCGGCCATGGCGATTTCGGTCAGGTGAGCGGCCAGACTGGCGTGGCCGATAATGTCGAGTTGCAACAGATTGAACATCCACGGGCCACACAAGATGCCCGCGAACAGGTAAAGCCCAAACGCAGTCACTGGCCCGCGGTGAATCCAACCGGAAGCCAGTGACATCAGAAGTAGCAGACCACCGATGGCGGCAGTCCAGGCCAGGAAGTTCATAACGCTCCGTTTTTAAATCATATCCTCCCTTAAGCCTGGCACAGGAATACCAATCAGTTTTTCAGGTGGCGGCTCGCCAGACGAATCATCAAGGCAAGCGCTGCGGCCAAGGTTGAGAGCGTCACCACGCCGGTCCAGCCAAAGTGAGCCAGCGCCAGGCTGCCCAGTGCTGCGCCCGTTGCCATGCCGATAAACACCATGGTAAACATCAGCGCATTCAGGCGGCTACGCGCTTCGGGGGCCAGGCTGTACACCAACGTCTGATGCGCCACCAGCGTGGCCTGCACACCCAAATCGAAGCCCACCGTACTGATAATAATCAGACCAATCTGTGCCGGAACCGGTAAAACTGGCAGCAGGAACATCAAGGCAAATGACACCATCACCAGCGAAGCACCGTACTGCGTGACACGCGCTGGACCAATGCGGTCCGCCACACTGCCCGCCAACGGCGCTGCCAGCGCACCTGCTGCGCCTGCCAGACCGAATGCCCCCGCCACGGCGCTGTCAAAATGGAATTTCTCACTCAGCATCAACGCCAGCGTTGACCAGAAGGCGCTAAAGCCTACCGACAGCAGCCCCTGCGCTATTGCGGCACGACGCAGTGTCTGGTGATGCTGCCACAAGTGCGCCAACGACAGCAGCAGACGCGGGTAGCTCACCGACGTGCCGGGTTTGAAGCGGGGCAGTACCCGCCACAACGCCAGGCTAATCAGCAACACCGCGCCTGCCGCCACCAGGTACATGGTGCGCCAGCCAAAATACTCCGCCACCACGCCACTGACGACGCGTGACAGCAGAATCCCCACCAGCAAGCCAGTCATGACGGTGCCAACGGTTTTCCCGCGACTGCGCTCCGGCGCTAAGGCGGCTGACGCCGGGACGATATCCTGCGCCACGGTGGCAGTTAAGCCAGTGACAAAGCTGGCAATCAACAATGCATTCAAACCACCAGAAAAGCCGCACAGCAGCAGCGCGGCCATCAGCAGCAGTCCTTTAATCAGGATGATAGTGCGGCGGTCATGGCGGTCACCGAGCGGTGCCAGCAACAGAATGCCAAGCGCATATCCGGCCTGAGTCAGCATCGGCACCATGCCCACGCTGCCGATACCGACGTTAAATTGTTTGCTAATGATATCCAGCATCGGTTGGCTGTAGTAAATCGATGCCACGCTGAGCCCGGCACCCGCCGCGAGCGTAAACACCAGCGGTGCCGGTAGTTTTTCCGCTAGCATGGCAGAAGATTGCGAAATGGCTGACATATTGGTTTCCCCCGTGAAAGTGCGCTTATTAAAGCGCGTTGCCGCCATACGCGGTAGACTGCTCAAACACAGAACTGTTATGCATGGTGCGTATGAGCAATTCAGCCAGTATTGACCGCATTGAACTGATGCAAACTTTTATACGTATTGTCGAGAGCGGCTCGCTTTCCGCAGCCGCCGTGCAGCTGGGCACCACGCAGCCCACCATCAGCCGTCGATTACAGGCGCTGGAACAACGGTTGGGGCTGAAGTTGATCCTGCGCACCACGCATGCTCTGAAACTCACTGACGATGGTGAGCGCTGTTATGCACAGGCCCGGCAGTTACTGGCGACCTGGCATGCACTGGAGGATGAACTCACCGGTTCCAGTGACGATCCGATAGGCACGCTGCGGGTCCGTGCACCGCATGCCTTTGGCCAGGACCAGCTGATTGATCCGTTGGTGGATTACCTGCAGCGCTATCCGCGCCTGACGGTGGAGTGGATGCTCAATGACCGCACGCCAGATTTCATTAGTGAGAACGTTGACTGCGCCATCCAGGTCGGCGTGGTGAGCGATCCCTCCCTGGTGGCGATTTTGCTGGCTGAAGTACCGCGTTTTGTGGTCGCCTCCCCGTCACTGCTGGCGCAGCATCCGCCGATTGCCGAGGTGACACAGCTCACCGAACTCCCCTGGCTGGCACTGACCAGCTTCTACCGTAATGAACTGATGCTGCAGCGGCGCAGCGATAGCCAGGCAGTGAATCTGGCGATTGCTCCGCGTCTCGCCAGCGACAGCCTGTACGCCATCCGCAAGGCGGCACTCGCCGGTATGGGCGCAGCGATTCTTTCTTCGTGGGTAGTGCAGGAGGATTTAGCGAAAGGGGCGTTGGTTCAGTTGGTGCCCGAGTGGCAAGCCCCGCCGCTGCCGGTGTGGCTGACCTATCCGTGGGCCAGTTATTATCCCGCCAGGATGCGCCATTTTTTCGCGATGATCAGAGACGTGATGCCGAAACTGGCGGGGACCCAACCGGCCACACTGTAGGCATCAAAAAGCGCGATGAATCGCGCCGCTACAGACAGTGCCCAATAACCGCAGGTAGC
>NZ_BBOC01000067.1:0-27788 GCF_001485335.1 Type-D symbiont of Plautia stali
CAGCATCGGAGACAGCCATTCCATTCAGTTCCTCTGATTCGTGTAACGCCTATTAAGGGCTGAAATCGACCATCAGTATCAACCCGATGAAGGGGCAACGCATGCAGAAAGATATGCTCTCTCTGAACGGCAGATTGAGGTGCAATAACAATCCCGAAGTTCAACTGCTATAGCTCTGCAGAATGTCGCAATCAACGCGCAGTTTGGCTCGGAACCTGCTGACAGACACTGTGTGCTACATACTCTTGATTCGTTGCTGAGAAATTGACGATAACTGCCGGGCTTTAAGGCCCGGAGCAGCCTGCTAACATGAAACATGTGGGAGACATTTATACCGTTTCTTGTAATGCTTTTTGAGGAGTGTAGTTCATGCAAACGGGCGTGAGTTTATGACGTGCGCCACATAAACAACTGTCCGAAAGCGCCAATCTTAGCTGAATACTCCTGCGGCATGCCGTTGGTGATCACTTCCAGCACTTTTTGGGCATAAGGACGCCCCTCATCGCAGCTGTAGGTATAGCTGAGGTAGTGCATGCCGTGATCAAGATAAACGGTCACGTAGTTGTTTTGCCTCAGAAATGCAACAAGCTTTCCATCTACCGAAAAATCAAACGTGCACAGGTTGAATAAGCTGTCCCTGAACTGCGTAAGACGAAGTACCTTGATTTTAGTCTGCTGTTTGCTGGGGTCCGACTTAGTTAATTGGTCATTAACTGTCCCGGCTACAGGTCCGTAAGGTCTCGCGCAACCCGCCAATAGTAAAACGGCCAAAGCTATCAATGACTTTTTCATTCAGTTCTACATGAGCAATACTCGTGCGTATGGAGACGCTATTTCATTAGAAGCGATAAGTTTTCTCCATCGCAATTAAGAACTCCATTACGTTGAAAATGAATAACGTTACATCAGCGGCAGCGTGGCAATACAGATGCTGAAATGTGGTTTTACGGTTGAAGCGCGAGTAAATAAAAAGGATTTTCGCGATGAAGATTAACTCTGGTGCGCCAATGGTCGTGGCAAACAGGACTGCATAGTTAAAACGCATCTGAATACTCTTAGCTGTCCTTCAAACCCTACCTTTTACCAGCTTTCCGTCAGGAGAGCACCATCCCCCCTCTCTTCATAACCGAACGAAACAGATGACGGCCTATAATGATGTTCCGTAAGGTAAGTGCAGATTTTAAAACCGAACAGGAGCAATCATGAGCAGGTTTCAAGGGAAACGCATTCTCATTACTGGCGGCACCAGTGGCATGGGCTTGGCAGGCGCTCAACGCATCGTGAACGAAGGTGGCTTGGTTGCCATCACGGGGCTGAATGAAGAACGACTGCAACGCGCCCGTGCGCTATTGCCTGAAACGTCACTGATCCTCAAAAATGATGCGGCCAGCGAATCCGATATCAGTGAGCTGCAAGCGGCGATCGGCCACTGGGGTTCGCTTGATGGGCTTTGGCTTAATGCAGGATTTGCAGAAGTCGGCTTCCCTGAATCGGTAACTGCCGATACGTTTAATCGCATGATGAATGCCAACGTTCGGGGGCCAATGCTGCAACTTGCGGCCCTTTCTGATGCCCTCAATTCCGGTGCGTCTGTGTTGGTCACGTCTTCCTCATCGGCTTATGAAGGCGCGGCAATGACAAGTCTTTATGCTGCAACCAAAGGTGCCGTTATCGCAATGGTGAAAAGTTGGGCTTCTGCGCTGGCTGAGCGGGGTATCCGCGCAAATACCCTCGTGCCAGGCCCGATTGAAACGAACTTTAGGCATTTTATGCCGGAAGCTTCGCGCCAGCAGTTTGAAGATTTTGTGGTCAGCCAGGTGCCACTGGGTCGGGCGGGTACCGCAGATGAAGCTGCTGCTGTCGCACTATTTCTACTTTCCGATGATTCCTCTTTCGTCACTGGCAGTCAGTACGCCGTAGATGGCGGCTTAGTACGTTATTAGGCCGAAGGCAGAGTCTGGATTACAAATTTTGGTGTAAAAGGAGTGTCGCCATGAATGTGCTGAATATTGAAGTCTCGGACTCAATCACCCCTGAGTTCGCGTTGCCGATTGAATCCGGACTTAATCAATACAATGATGAGGCCGTTGGATTTAACGAAAATAAACCACTCGCCATCATTGTTCGGGATGAGCATGGGGTTGTACTGGGTGGAATGCTGGGCCGCACCTATCTCGGACTTTTATTTATCGATCTGGTCTATCTTCCCCCTGAAATCAGAGGAAAAGGCATAGGAAGTCAAATCCTAAAACGTGTTGAAGATGAAGGCAGAGAACGAGGATGTAAAACTGCCGTGTTGTATACAATTACTTTCCAGGCACCCGCGTTCTATGAAAAAAACGGCTGGCAGCGCTTCGGCGAAATACCTTGCCTGCCTGATGGAACCAGCCGAGTATTTCTTAGAAAAGACCTCTGATCACCCTTGACGATTTCAGGCGAAAACTACTCGGTTGGATGTCTATCAATGACATTGCATCAATGAGTATTCGGTTTACCTACCGGCAAACCGAACCGCGACAAGTTGGTATTAGAGGCTAACTACGTTAAACCTTGCATCCAGAACCGGCTCAGTTCTACAGCAGAAATATTGGATGTTGGCAGTAAGGGTTCAGGTTGTTCAGAAAAAATCTTCGTAGCGAATTCTCTTCCAACCTTCTGCGCGGATGAAGTCTTGATGTGCCTCTGTTGGTAAAAACGTTGTAGTGCAATCTCCAGATTATCCGTTTGATTCAGTAATTGAGTAAGATGCCAGGCGTCTTCCAGCGCCTGGCATGCCCCCTGCCCGGATGTCGGCAAGGAGGCATGAGCGGCATCTCCAATAATCAAAACATTGTCGTGATGCCAAAAAGGAAGAGGGTCAATGTCGTGAACAAAAACACGGCTAACCGATGCGCTATCACAAGTCAGCAGTATTTTCTTCACAGCTTCAGGCCAGTCATGAAAACGCTGATGCAACTCTGCATACAAATCGGCCTTGGGCCGTTCCTTATCAGCAGAAGTGTTCCACGCTCCCGCCCAATAGCACCCCCCATCATTCACCGGGACGATGCCAAAACGCTGGCCTTGACCGCGAAAGTCATAAATAACGTTGTCCGGAACAGCCGTTAGCGGCTTAGCCACGCCGATAACGTTCACAAAACCATGATAACGAGGCGTGATTTCCTCCGCATACAATGTCTGGCGAACCACTGAATTCATACGCCCGTCAGCGCCAACGACCAGGTCAAAATCCTTGCCTAACTTCATTACATCTGCTGCAGAGATCGAGCTGTTGAACGTGATCTTCCCACCCAGTCTCTCAAATGCACCGGCCATTGCGCTCATTAGCTCGCGTCGTAATATCGTCACGCTGGGAAAACCGCATAATGAGTTTACCGCCAGAACATCAAACTCTGTCTGAAGAGAACCATGCTGGTCAAACTGGCGCATCATGTCTGGAGATCCCCCCATTCGCATGAGTTCTCTCTCCAGTCCCATCTGCTGCATGACGAACATGGCATTGGGCCATAACGTCACACCCGCCCCGACAGAAGACACTGTGCTACCACGTTCAAAGAGGTTGACTTTATGGCCCTGTTGAGTGGCGAGAATTGCGAGTGCCAATCCTGCGACTCCGGCACCCACGATGGCAATGTTCTGAGTTCTGGTCATTATTTCTTTCCTGATTGCAAAACTTAATGGAGATTGTAATAACCAACCTATTAGTGATAAATATGGCTTTGTTGTTTTATTAATCTCAATTATTGGGATAATCAATGTTAGAGAAAGTTGAAACGCAGTGGCTCATCTGTTTTCAGGCTGTATATGAACAGCTGAGCTTTAAGCTCGCGGCAGAGCAGCTTCAGTTACCCTCATCCAATGTCAGTCGGCATATCGCATTACTGGAACAACAACTTCATGTGCGACTGCTGGAGCGCACCACGCGTAAGATCATTCCAACCGCAGCAGGGAAGCAGCTGTATCAATCTATTGCGCCGCTTACGCAAGCTTTGGATCATGCACTGGAAGAAGTGTCGCTGTTTGGCGATTCACTGTCCGGTCACCTGAAGATCATCACACCTGACCTCCCATTTATGGCGAACATTCTTGCGGACTTTTGCGTTCGGCATCCACAAATACAGCTCAGTTGTGACACTCAACTGGACCCGACAGAGGGACTATTGGATGGGTTTGATCTGGTATTACGCTTTGGCCGTGGCCCATTGGAGGACTCTGGCTGGGTTGCCAGAGAGATTCTGCGCTGGCCGAGTTGTGTCGTCGCTGCGCCAGAACTTCTGGAACGCCATCCATCGCCCCGATCGGTTGATGACCTGAGTAAGCTCCCCTGTATCACCAGTATGTCAGTACTTCAGGGAATGCCCTGGCGGTTCAAGCAGAACCAAACTGTCCAGGTACAATCCGGATTCAAGGTGAACAGTGGACAGATGGCCAAAGCGGCAGCCCTGAAAGGACTTGGTTTCGCCATTTTGCCTCTTCATTCCTGTCAATCAGAAATCAATAGTGGTTCCCTTGTCAGAGTTAACTGTGACCGGGAACCCGAGGATCTGGTGTTATATGCACTGTATTCCGGCAGAAAATATTTAAAGGTTAAAGTGAAGGCGTTTCTGGAGCACCTGCAACAGGCTATTGCCGATTTGCAGCAGAATTAAGGGGCCGAGGATCTCACTGCTTAAAATCATGGGGTTCTTCGAGTAGTCTGTTACACCGAACCGCTTCACCTTTGAGGATCACCACATGAGCCCTTTTTATCAACTTGATGCCACTAGCCTGGGCGGACAGTCCATCGCTATGGCCGATTATGCGGGCAAAGTGGTGTTGGTGGTGAATACCGCCAGCCATTGTGGATTCACACCACAATACGCGGGCCTTGAAGCGCTCTACAAGAAATATGCCGCCCAGGGTCTGATGATCCTGGGTTTTCCCTGCAATCAGTTCGGTAAGCAGGAACCCGGCAGTGCCGATGATATCGCGCAGACCTGTAATATCAACTACGGTGTGAGCTTCCCGATGTTCGGAAAAGTGGAGGTCAACGGCGTTGCGGCACATCCGATATTTCGTTATTTGAAGGATGAGTTGCCTGGCGTGTTGGGCGGGCGCATCAAATGGAACTTCACAAAGTTTCTGATCGGACGCGATGGTAAACCGATTAAACGTTTTGCACCGTTCACCACTCCAGAGAAAATGGACGCTGTCATTCAGGCTGCGCTCGAAAGCTAAACCCCTCGTCACCCTATTTGCTGTTAATCTGGAATCGATACCCATCCGCTCTCAGCGACAAATTGATAATCTCATTAGCGATAAACTCAGGAGGTAGAAACTTTTCTAGAACCGTTTTACAGGAGTTGACCCGATGTTTAGCCAAATGCGCATTGCCAGACCCGTTACAGACATTAATCGTGCATTTCATATGTACAGCGAAGGATTGGGGCTGCGAAAGATAGCCGAATTCAACGATCATCAGGGTTTCAGCGGAATAATGTTAGGTCTGAATAATTTATCCTGGCACCTTGAATTCACGGTGTGTCTGCACCATCCGGTTAAGCCATCGCAGACAGAAGAGGACTTGCTGGTGCTTTACTATCCAGACAAAGATGAATGGCAAGCAACCTGCGAAAAAATGATCACCGCGGGCTTCATCAAGGCCTCCTCGTTTAATCCCTATTGGGAGGTTAAAGGGCGCACCTTTATCGACCCGGACGGGTATCGGGTTGTTCTGCAAAATAGTGCATGGGGCTAAATTGAGTACAGCATGACTTACTTAGCCCATTTTCGGTTATCACAACGTCATCAGCATCTCATGCCACGCCATACCACCGTGATCCGACTCTGAAGGTTTGATGTACTGGTAACCAAACTTCTTATACAGATCCACGTGATGGGTTTTGCACATCAGATGGATGGTCTGTTTATCCATCTGCTTCATGGTGTCAATGAAATGGCGCATCATCAGTGAGGCGTAGCCTTTCCCTTGACAGGCCGGGTCTAAAACCACCGACATAATCACCACATTGGGTGCCGCGGGATCGTGTCCGATCAGTTCTTTGAACGCCTCATCGGACATTACCACGTCCCAGGCGCAGCCAGCATTAATGAAGCCCACGACCTCGCCCGCGATCTCCAGACAGATAAAGCCTTGCGGATACTGGGCAATACGCGTAGCGATTTTCTCGCGTGTGGCTGCTTCATCACCTTCATAGGCTTCGGTTTCAATGGCGTAGCAACGATCAACATCAGCTAAGGTGGCATTTCGGAAGGTTAAATTCGACACAACAACAACCTGAGGTTCAATTTTTAAGGCGGGTATTCTAGCAGGGCTGCATCCAGGAAGGAAAATAGCGCCACCCGCAGGCAGCGCTCCGGGTTTAAGAGATATCCACCACACGATTTTCGCGTGCGCTGATAAAAGCGGCATCCAGCACGGCAAGCACTTCTATTGCTTGCTCAGCGGTGACCGGTGGCGGCGTGCCCTGTCGAACCGCCTCGGCAAAGGCTTCATAGTAAGCATGATAGGCGCCTTGTGCGGAGGGCACACGCTCGCTGCCCTGCTCGGTATTCAACGTCCCCCAGTTTGCCTCTGCCTCATAGCCCCAGCTGGCTAAATCATCAGCCGGACGCTTACCTGCGAAGATCGCCTGCGCCTGAACGTCAGTACCATAGGAGGTGAAACTGCCTTTTTCGGCGTAGACGCGCAATTCACGCGCAATCAGATGATTGATTTTGCTGGATGAGACGTGGGAATGGCTGCCGTTCTGGTGTGTCAGGGTGAGGACAAAACTGGCATCCGTGGTCCCTTCTGCTACCTCGACATGATCTAACTGGGCGTAAACGCGCTTGACTGGACCCAGCAACCAGATAGCTTGGTCGACCAGATGACTACCCATATCACGCAGTAGTCCACCGGTTGGGCCGCCTTCCAGCGTTTGCGGCTCATCCAGATCCATACGGTTGTGCAACCGCCAGACCCTCCCTAATCGCTGCTGTTCAATCAACTGTTTTAGCGTCTGCAAATCCGCATCAAAGCGACGGTTGTGATAGGCACCCAGAACCACGCCTTTGGCCGCCGCCGCCGCCGCCAGCTCACGGCCGGTTTTGGCATCCGGTGCAAACGGTTTATCGGCGATCACCGCCACACCGGCGGCAATCGCTTCTAATACCAACTCGCGTCGGGTTTGTGGTGGTGTGGTGATGGTAACGATATCGATGCCGGCCGCCAGCATCGCGGTCAGGCTAGCGTAAATCGGTACGTCTGGGAAATCAGCTTTCACTTTCGCAATGGTGGCAGGTGCGCGCGCCACAATTCCCGCCAGTTCCAGTCCTTGTGCTGCTTCAATAAAAGGCGCGTGGAAATTTTTCCCGCCCGTGCCGTAACCCACAATACCGATTTTCATACTGCCTCCTTGAGAGTGAATACTGTGTTGATTGCCTTCAGTAATAACATACTTGCAACAAACAAACCCGAGCCCACCCGCAAAAAATGGCACAAAAATATCATTATTTAGGAAAATGGCTTTATTGTGCCGCTGGGAAATTACGCTTAATCGGCATGAAATCACTGGCGCTTCTTCCCATCAACCGCTGAGGGCGGAAATCGGCGAGCAGATCGCTGGCATGATCTTGTACTAACTCCTCCGCCACCAGCCGGCCAATCAAGGGCGACAGCGTAATACCACTGTGTGTGACCGCAACATAAACGCGCTGCTGCGGTGTGACATAGCCCATCGCCGGTAAGCCGTCGGCTGGACGTGCGCGCTGACCCACGACGATCTTTTCAATCTGCAGTTCACCGGCATCGGCAAACAGGGATTGATAGCGTTCACGAAACTGCTCGGCAATAGCGCTTTGTGTGGAAGGCGGCGCGGCAGGATCGGCCAAATCATCTAGTTCCAGTGCCTGTAACAGCAAGCGCCCGCCGCCATCTGGCCGCACATTCAGCTGCGGCGCAATCAGGTTCGCACTCAGAGAAAGCGGCTGCGGTGCGGTACGCGCCAGGAAACTGCAGGCCACGGCATTCGGTTTGCTGGTGTCGAGCAGTGCGAGGTCGACATCGAGGGTGTTAAGCAGTTGATTGGCCCAGCGTCCGGTGGCAATCACCACACAATCACCCTGCCACTGCTCGCCGCTCTCAAGCTGCAAAGTGACACCATCAGCCTGTTCAGCGATGCGCTGGATAGCCTGATGTTGATGCAGAATCGCCCCATGAGCGCGCGCTTCAGACCATAGCCGCGCCAGATACAGCGCCGGATGCAGCACCGACTCGGTTGGAAAATGCCACACCGCGCCGCTGACCGCTTGCGGCCGCAGCTCGGGAATCTCACGTTGCAGCTGATCGGGCGTGACTTCGCGCGCCGGGTAGCCCAACGATTGCAGTGACGTGGCGCGTTGCAGCAAATGCTGCTGAGCCTCACCTTCTGCGGCCCATTCCCAGGTGCCGCAGGTTTCCAGCCAGCGCAGACCATTTGGTTGAGTGAGTTGTAATTTGACGTGTTCTTCCATCGACAGCGCATTGAGCTGATGATAGCTGAGCGGTTGCTTGCCGTTGGAGTTAACCCAGGCGAAGGTGGTGCTGCTGGTGCCTGCACCGATATGCTGTTGTTCGAACAGGGTGACCTGCACGCCTTGCAACGCCAGCGCGCGCGCCACCGCTAATCCGATGACGCCGCCGCCAATAATTGCAATCTTTTGAGTTGTCATGAATGGCTCCTGGTTTAATTGCCATTATCATAACAACTTCGGCAGAGTGAAATTGCAATGGTTAAATAACAATCATTGCGGTGAATATAAGAAAATCTTCTGCCACCAGAAAATTAAATTATATTGCCGTTAGCATTTTCCCGGTTGAGAAAAAGGCCAGCATATTCTCCAGTACATTATTTGCCATGCCTTCCCGCGTTTCATGGGTGGCGCTGCCAATGTGCGGGGTTAATAGTACATTATCGAGTTCACGCAGCGCAGCAGGAATAACCGGTTCCTGTGCGAATACATCCAGGGCTGCACCTTTAATGGTGCCCTGCTGCAGCGCCTGAATCAGATCATTTTCATTGACCACCGTACCCCGCGCGATGTTGATGAGCACGCCCTCTTTACCTAAAGCGGCCAGTACCCTGGCATCCACCAGCTGAAGATTTTCCGGGCTACCTGGCAATGACAACACCAGGAAGTCGCTGAATGCGGCCAGTTGCTCAATGTTGTCGCAGCGTTTGTAAGGCACATCTTTGGCGCTGCGTGCTGTGTAGGCAACCTCCATGCCGAAGGCCTCGGCACGCCGTGCAATCGCCAGTCCGATCGCGCCTAAACCCGCAATCCCCATACGTTTTCCGCTGGCTTTGGTGGCCAGTGACGCACCGGTGCTCTCCCATTCCCCTGACCGAGCAAACAGATGATTCGCCACCAGGTTACGTGAGAAGGCCAGCGTCAGCGTCATGGCGAGATCGGCCACATCGTCAGTGAGAATATCGCTGGTAATACTGACCTGAATGCCATGTTCAGTGGTGTAACGCAGGTCGATACGGTCAGTACCCACACCAAATACGGCAATCGCTTTGCACGCCGGCAGCTGTTCCAAAATGGCCGTTTCCACACCCACGTCACCACGCGTCACAATCCCTTGAATATCTTTTCCCTGCCGCTGAAGAAACAGTGCGGGATCCTGATAATCATATAAACGATGGCACTGGAAATGCTGTGAGAGTTTGGCATCCAACTGTGGCATCAGCGGCTGAATAATCAGAATTTGCGGTTGAGAAGCGTTCATTTTATTTTTCCCGAATGGAGAGTCATTACTCACCAGCCTACCGGAGTAATTGATGTTACGGCACCGCTGTTACTTATTTCGCTAATAGGATCACGCGGAAAAGAGTATTCATTGCACCAAAAAAATATAACGGGCCGGTACGACGAGAACGCTAATCGCGCTATCCAACCCTCCACCCGGTGGCGAACTCACCTTACGCAGTCTACGGTTAATTAAAAAACCATAACAATTCAACTAACCATGGAAAGCCACTATGACCGCCCATGTCGACATCACAGCAGACCAGGAAAATGAACTCAGCCAATTGCACCTGACTTTGCAGGCGCACCTGGAGCAATTACTTCCCGCCGGCCAGCAAACCGATCAGGTGCGTGCGGCGATGCGCGCCGGGGCACTGGCGCCGGGTAAACGTATTCGTCCTTTACTGCTGCTGTTGGCGGCACGAGATATGGGGTGTGATGCCAGCGAGCGCGGCCTTCTCGATTTGGCCTGCGCGGTAGAGATGGTGCATGCCGCTTCACTGATCCTCGACGATATTCCCTCCATGGACAATGCGCAGATGCGGCGCGGTCGCCCTACCGTGCATCGCGAATTTGGTGAAAGCGTCGCGATTCTGGCCGCCATCGCCCTGCTCAGCCGTGCGTTTGAAGTGATTGCCATTGCGCCCGGCTTACCGCCGCTGCAGAAATCGCAAGCCATTGCGGAACTCTCTTCAGCCGTTGGATTACAAGGCCTGGTGCAAGGGCAATTCCAGGATTTGCACCAAGGTGCGCAGCAGCGCAGCCCGGAAGCCATTGCCATAACCAATGAACTGAAAACCAGCGTACTGTTCCGCGCCACGCTGCAAATGGCGGCCATCGCCGCCGATGCTACCCCGCAGATGCGCCAAAAACTCAGCTATTTTGCGCAGGATTTGGGACAGGCTTTTCAGTTGCTTGACGATCTGGCAGACAGTTGCAAGCACACGGGCAAAGACATCAATCAGGATCAGGGTAAATCCACGCTGGTGCAGATGCTGGGCGCAGAAGGCGCAGAACGCCGCTTACGCGATCACCTGCGCAGTGCCGATGCCCACCTGGCCTGCGCCTGTCATCGCGGTATCGCGACTCGCCAATATATGCACGCCCTGTTTAACCAACAGTTGGCGATGTTTCACTGATCGCGGCACCGCCGATGGGGCACTATGCCGTGATTGCGCCACCGCTCTACAGCCATTTCCATGCGCTGCTGGCGTTGTCACAGACTTTAATAGCGCGCGGCCACCGCATCACTTTTTTCCAACAGGCCGATGCGCACAGCCTGTTAAGCGATTCTCGTATCAATTTTGCGCCAGTGGGAGAACGCTCGCATCCGGTGGGATCACTGGCAGTAGTGCTGCATCATCTGGCCTCACCGCTGTCACTGTTTCGTGTGATCGGCGATATCGCTGCCAGTACCGATATGCTGTGTCGTGAACTGCCCGAACGCTTTAGAGCCTTACAGATTGATGGTGTGATTGCCGACCAGATGGAGGCCGCGGGCGGACTGGTAGCCGAAGCGATGCAACTGCCCTTTGTCTCGGTGGCTTGCGCATTGCCCGTCAACCGCGAAGCGGGTATTCCGCTGCCCGTGATGCCGTTTCGTTTTGGCCAGGATGAGAAGGCATTGCACCGCTTTCAGGCCAGCCAGGATATCTATGATCGGATTATGCAGCGCCACGGAGAGGTTATCGCCCATCATGCGCGCAGCTTTGGTTTACCGGAACGGCACGGATTACATCAATGCTTGTCTCCACTGGCGCAAATCAGCCAGATCGTGCCTGCGTTTGACTTCCCGCGTCAGCATCTTCCCGCCAGTTTTCACGCGGTGGGCCTGTTACGCGCACCCTTCGCGCAGGCAGCGCTGAGCGCCCCCTGGCCCGATCTGCCGCATCCGGTGGTTTACGCCTCTTTTGGCACGCTGCAAGGGCAGCGTTTCCGTCTGTTTCTTCATCTGGCGCAGGCATGTCGCCACCAGCGCCTTTCGCTGGTGATTGCGCACTGTGGCGGCTTAACTCCGCAGCAAGCCGTTGAGTTACAGCAGGCGGGGGCCGCCTGGGTCACCGATTTTCTCGATCAGCGCGCCGCACTACTGCACGCACGGTTGTTCATCACCCATGCTGGCCTGAACAGTGCGCTTGAAGCACTGGAGTGTGGCACACCAATGCTGGCGATACCGCTGGCGTTTGACCAACCGGGCGTGGCAGCACGTATAGAGTGGCACGGTGTCGGCCGTCGCGCGTCGCGTTTCAGTCGCGTCCAGCAACTTGAACAGCATCTGCAACACCTGCTGGCTGACGAGGGAGATGTATTAAGCCTGTCTGCGATTCAGGCTCAGTTACAGCGTGCAGGAGGTTGTGAACGGGCGGCGGATATTGTGGAGCAGGCTTTGGGCCAGCAACGCGTGGTGTTGGCGGAGGCGACCTGATGCGAGATCACTATGATGTCATTCTTGTTGGGGCCGGTCTGGCAAATGGGCTGATTGCGTTGCGCCTGCGCCAGCTGCAACCGCAGTTGCAGATTCTGATGCTGGAGAGCCACACCCATCCCGCGGGCAATCACACCTGGTCATTCCATCAACAGGATCTCAATGCGCAACAGTGGCAGTGGGTGCAGCCGCTTGTCTCGCATCAATGGTCCGGTTATCAGGTGCGTTTTCCAGCGTTACGTCGCAATTTCAGCGGTGATTATTGTTCTATTGCCTCCGCTGATTTTGCCCAACAGCTGTATCAAGCCATCGGAGATGATCTCAGAACCGAGTGCGCGGTGAAAGAGGTTAAACCGACTCAGGTCACGCTGGCGAACGGGCAGGTTATCAATGCCACCGTAGTGATTGATGGTCGTGGTTTACAGCATACGCCGCACCTGCAACTGGGCTATCAGGCCTTTATCGGGCAGGAGTGGCACCTGAAAAAGCCACACGGACTCACCCAGCCCATCTTGATGGATGCCACCGTTGATCAGCAGCAGGGCTATCGCTTTGTTTACACCCTGCCGCTCGGCGTTGACCGCCTGTTGATTGAGGATACGCACTACATCAATCATCCCACCTTGGCAGAGGATAAAACGCGCCAGAATATTGCTGACTATGCGCAAACACATCACTGGGACTTGGGGATGTTAATGCGCGAGGAGCGCGGTTCGCTGCCGATCACCTTAAGTGGTGATATCGACGCCTTCTGGCAACAGCAGCACGGCCAGCCCTGCAGCGGTCTGCGTGCCGGTTTGTTTCACGCCACCACCGGCTATTCGCTGCCGACGGCGGTGGTGCTGGCTGACACCATTGCCGATCTGCTCCCGTGTGACGCCGCCACTCTCAGCCAACAGATTGAAGTCTTTGCGCGCCAGCACTGGCAGACGCAGCGCTTTTTCCGTGCGCTCAACCGGATGCTGTTTCTTGCCGGACGCCCCGAGAAACGCTGGCGTGTGATGCAACGCTTTTACCAACTTGATGCCGGATTAATCAGCCGCTTCTATGCCGGGCAACTGCGCCTTGGCGACAAAGCGCGCATTTTGTGTGGCAAACCGCCGGTACCCATCGTCGAAGCGGTACGTGCACTGTTGATGACCTCTTCTAATAAACCAGGGAAGAAATAATGAAACGCACCTATGTGATTGGCGCGGGCTTTGGTGGGCTGGCACTCGCCATTCGCCTGCAGGCCGCGGGCATTCCCACCACCTTGCTGGAACAGCGTGATAAACCGGGCGGACGCGCCTATGCCTGGCAGGATCAGGGCTTCACTTTTGATGCCGGTCCGACAGTGATCACCGATCCCTCCGCGATTGAAGCGTTGTTTACCCTCGCCGGGAAATCATTGAGCGATTACGTCGACCTGATGCCGGTCACCCCTTTCTATCGATTGTGCTGGGAGGATGGTAAGCAGCTCGATTACGACAATAACCAACCGCAACTGGAAAAGCAGATTGCCGCGTTTAATCCGGCAGACGTTGCAGGATATCGTCAGTTTCTGGCTTATTCACGCGAGGTGTTCCAGCAGGGCTATCTGAAACTCGGCACCGTGCCGTTTCTGCATTTCAGTGACATGCTGCGCGCCGGGCCGCAACTTGGTCGATTACAGGCATGGCGCAGCGTGTATAGCATGGTGGCCAAATTCATTCAGGACGATCATTTGCGCCAGGCCTTCTCTTTTCATTCGCTGCTGGTCGGCGGTAATCCTTTTGCAACGTCCTCGATCTATACCTTAATTCATGCGCTGGAGCGTGAGTGGGGCGTGTGGTTTCCGCGCGGCGGCACTGGCGCGCTAGTTGCCGGTATGGCGCGACTGTTTACCGATCTCGGCGGTGAATTGTTGCTGAATGCCGAAGTGAGTCAACTGGAAACAGAAGGCAACCGCATCAGCGGCCTGCAGTTGAAAGATGGCCGCCGTTTTACGGCCGCTGCGGTGGCGTCGAACGCTGATGTGGTCCACACCTATGATCGTTTGCTGCAGGGTCATCCTGCGGCGCGCAAACGGGCTGCCACGTTAAAACGCAAGCGCATGAGTAACTCGCTGTTTGTACTCTATTTCGGACTGAATCACCCGCATTCCCAGCTGGCGCATCATACCGTTTGCTTTGGCCCGCGCTATCGCGAGTTAATCGACGAAATTTTCAACAGCAGCCAGCTTTCGGATGATTTTTCGCTCTATTTGCATGCCCCCTGCTCCAGCGATCCGTCGCTGGCACCCGCGGGCTGCGGTAGCTTTTACGTATTAGCGCCGGTGCCGCATCTCGGTACCGCCGCCATCGACTGGCAACAGGAAGGACCGCGTTTACGCGATCGCATTTTTGCTTATCTGGAGGAGCACTATATGCCGGGATTACGTCAACAGCTGGTGACACACCAGATGTTTACCCCCTTTGATTTCCGCGACACGCTGCACGCCCATCATGGCTCGGCGTTTTCGCTTGAACCGATTTTGACGCAAAGTGCCTGGTTCCGTCCGCATAACCGTGATGCCGATATCTCCAATCTCTATCTGGTGGGAGCCGGAACCCATCCTGGCGCGGGCGTGCCGGGCGTGATTGGTTCGGCCAAAGCCACCGCCCAGCTGATGCTGGAGGACCTAGCCGGATGAACCGCCAACCCTTACTGGAACAGGTGACCCAGACCATGGCGGTGGGCTCGAAGAGTTTCGCCACCGCAGCCAAACTGTTTGACGCCCCCACGCGACGCAGCACCCTGATGCTCTATGCCTGGTGTCGCCACTGCGATGATGTGATTGATGGCCAGACGCTGGGCGAAGGCGGCACACAGCATCCGGTTGAAGATGCCCAGGCGCGCATGCTGCATCTGCAAATTGAAACCCGCCGTGCCTACAGCGGCGCACACATGGATGAGCCGGCGTTCAAGGCGTTTCAGGAAGTGGCGCTGATTCATCAATTGCCCCCGCAGCTGGCTTTCGACCATCTGGAAGGATTCGCGATGGATGCACGCGAAGAACACTACGCCAGTTTCGATGATACGCTCCGTTACTGCTATCACGTGGCTGGGGTAGTGGGTCTGATGATGGCGCGCGTCATGGGTGTGCGCGACGAAGCGGTGTTGGATCGTGCCTGTGACCTGGGCCTTGCCTTCCAGCTCACGAATATCGCACGAGATATTGTTGAGGATGCGCAGAATGGGCGCTGCTATTTGCCACAGAGTTGGCTGGATCAAGCCGGGTTGGACGGTAAAAACCTTGCGGATCCCCAACATCGAGCGGCGTTAGCCCCGCTGGCGGCGCGCCTGGTCAGTGAAGCCGAGCCCTATTATCTCTCTGCGCGTTCGGGCCTGCCAGGATTGCCGTTCCGCTCCGCATGGGCGATTGCCACCGCGCGTGGGGTTTATCGTGAAATCGGTGTGAAGGTGCAGCATGCAGGGGCGAACGCGTGGGATGCCAGACAGCGCACCAGCAGCGGCGAGAAACTGGCGCTGCTGGTGAAAGGCGCCGGATTGGCGCTTACTTCACGCTTGTCTCGTCCGGCGTCGCGTCCGGACGGCTTGTGGCAGCGTCCACGTTGAGAGGTTTATGGCGTTGACGCAACGCCGCCTGCAATTTGTGTAGTGGCGGCGCATAGAGGAAGCCAAACGAGACACAACCTTCACGCCCACGCACTGCATGATGCATGCGGTGCGCCATGTACAAACGCTTAAGATAGCCCTTACGCGGGATGTAACGGAACGGCCAGCGCTGATGCACCAGGCCATCGTGCACCATAAAATAGAGTGCACCGTAAACCGTGACACCCGCCCCAATCCATTGCAGTGGCCAAACGCCGTTTACGCCGATATAAATCAGCGCAATCGCCATCAGCATAAACACCACGGCGTAGAGATCGTTGAGTTCAAACTTGCCGTCATGGGGTTCATGATGCGAGAGGTGCCAACCCCAGCCCCAACCGTGCATGATGTATTTGTGCGACAGCGCCGCAATCACTTCCATCACAACCACTGCTGTCAGCAGAATCAGCGTATTCCATAACCAAAGCATGGTGCGTCCATTTGTGTTGAACCGAGGCTTTAAAGGTGGACGCGGATAGGCCGGGATGCAAGTCATTGTGGGTTTAAAACAGGGTCGCGGCGCGATTTATCGTGCAATAAATTGCGCCGCTACGGTTCACCCGGTGATGATGTTCACAATATCACTGACGATTTTATGCCCATCAATCTGCGTACAGACTTGCACGTTGGCGGGCGTATCACGCAGTGGCACCGTTTGCCCGACGGTTAGCCGCCCCTGGATTTCGATACCAATAGCCATGGCCTCGAAAGCGCCAACCTGCGCATCAGCCGCCACGGCAACCGCCAGCGGATCGTACAGCACGCAGCCTTCTGACCAGTCAAACATCGGTGCATCGAAGTAACAGGCGCATACCTGCTTAAACAACTGCGTCAACGGCTTATCGTCATCCAACCCCACCAGATGTTCACGCGTCAGCACCAAACCCGCATCCGCGTTGGTGACATCGAGACTCACCATTGCCAGGGGGATCCCGGAACGGAACACAATGTCAGCGGCCTGCGGATCAAACCAGATATTGCACTCGGCTACCGGCGTGATATTGCCGCGCCCCCATTTTGCATCCATGCCCAGCGCACCCGCCATCATCACCACGTCTTTGATCAGCGGGGCGATATCCGGTGCTTTGATCAGTGCCAGCGCCAGGTTGCTCTGCGCGCCAATACAAACCAGCGTAATTTCGCCTGGATGCTGACGCACCAAATCGATAATCAACTCGCTGGCATGCTGGCCGCAGTGTGAATCTTGCAAGGCCGGCAGCGCAATGCTGCCCTCCTTACCGCGATCCCCCTGATACTCCTTTTGCAGTAGTTCAGGTAAGGTGCCGCTCATTGGCACTGCCTGCCCTATCGCCACCGGAATATCACTGCGCCCCGCAACCTGTAAAATACGTGTGGCGCAGCGCGCCCCGAGTGCAGGTGGGCAGTTGCCAAATACGGTGGAGATCGCCAGCAGTTCCAGCCGCGGATCTTGTAACGCCAGCATAATGGCGATGGGGTCATCCGCATCGGTGCCGGAAATACCAATCGCCGGATCGGTATCAATAATGATTTTACGTCTGCTCACGGCGACTCCTTACAGGCCCATTTTGATCAGTTTCGGGAGGTTGTCTTTATCCAGACTTTCGAGGCTGTCACCAAACAGCGTGTGGTTGGCGCTATCGACGCGCATTTTGCCCATGCCTTCAATTTGGGTGCCGTCGGTGATGGTTTTACCCTCCGCGACCATCTTGCCAATTCTTACAAACAGCTCGCCTGCGGTCATCGGGTTCCAGATATAGCCCCCTTTGATATTGCCATTCCGTACCAGAGCCGCAGCCTGATTCGGGCTGTACGCCCCCACTACGCAGACTTTATCTTTGGCCCCGCGCTCTTGCACCGCACGTCCGGCACCCACTGGGCCTGGTGAACCAAAGGCCATCATGCCTTTGAAATCAGGATATTTAAGCATCATCTCTTTGGTGACGCGCATCGATTCATCCACCGACTCGCCAGTACCAAACAGATCGCCTACCTGCTGCATTTTAGGGTAATGCTGTTTCTGATAATCAATCGCCGACTGCGCCCACACGCGGTGCAGAGGAATGGTCAGACTGCCGACAATAATCGAGTACTGCCCCTGCTCATGCATACACTGCGCCATCAACTGCATATGGCGCTCGCCAAAGGATTTGGCATCCACCAGCTCAAAATCCCAGTCGGCATATTTCTGGCCAGGAGATTCATGCACAATCACTTTGATGCCCGCGTCTTTAGCTTTTTTCAGCACCGGCTCCAGTGCAGCAGGATCGACCGGCACCACGCCGATGATATCCACCTTTTGCACGATCAAATCTTCAATCGCTTTCACCTGCTGTGCGGGGTCCTGTGCAATTGGGCCGACCTGCCATGCATTCACGCCCTCTTTCGCTGCCTCTTTTTTGATGCCTTCCTCCATAGAGTTGAACCAGGCGTTTCCGCCCACTTTGACCACGACGCCCATTTTGAGCGGTTCGGCGGCAAAGGCGCTGCTACAAAGGGCAAGAGAGATTAAGGCTGCTGATATTTTTTTCATTATGTTCACCATTATTGTCGTTGTAGGTTTTTGAAATGTCAGGGAAGACATAACGTGCAGGTCGGTAAAACGTGTTGCTATCGAGGAAATAAGTTAGAGGAATCGTTGGGTCAGAAATGTGCACGAGACGAGATAATCGGAACGCGCTTTGGTTGCACAGTTAAATGTGAGAAGTGATGGCTTTAAGATGAAATATTTTGGTGATTACATTTTGCACAGTGATGGATGTCACGACTGAAAGGATTCGTCTGTGCAGACATTTTCTAGATATGGGTTTGCTAAGCAGGATGCGGTAAGCAATTCATGCCCGAAGATGACGGTTTCTGTGTGGATGACTGTTTTGTCGTTAACCGCTTTTGAGTGCGTAGAGTCGAAGAGTACTTAAACCGTAACTTTACATCCCCACTTGCCCTCGCTAGTATTGCCCGCTCTCAGCCAACGTGAACGGCTGCGTAAGCGTTAACGTCAATCAACGCACCATATGCAGCATCGTCTGCCTCATTTCTATGGTGCGAAAATATGTCCCATACTGCTGTCACGCCACACCCTGCCCTGCAACGCACCGGATTTTTCCTGTTCCTGTTGCTGCTTACCGCAGCCAACCTGCGCACGCCGATTACCGCCACCGGACCGGTGCTGGAAAATATTCGTCTGAGTTTTGGACTGAGCGCCAGTGCCGCCGGGGTGATTAACTTCTTGCCGCTGCTGATGTTCGCGACCTTAGCCCCCCCTGCTGCCTGGTTTGGCAATCGCTTCGGCCTGGAGCGCAGTTTGTGGGGATCGCTGCTGCTGATTACCCTCGGCTCCCTGCTGCGTATTACCGGCAGTGAGAATGCCATGTGGGCCGGTACGCTGATTCTCAGTTCGGGTATCGCCGCGGCTAACGTGTTACTACCGCCGCTGATAAAACGTGATTTCACTGAACACACGGCACGTTACATCGGGCTGTATGCCATGGTGATGGGGATTTCAGCGAGTATTGCATCGGGCATTGCGGTGCCGCTGGCTGAGATCAGTTCAGCCGGTTGGCGTTTGTCGCTGGCGGTGTGGCTAATCCCGGCGTTTATCGCGCTATTCGCCTGGCTGCCTTACCTGAAAAGACCTACAGCACCACCTCAAGCAGCAGCAACGACCAGCGTGACCCGTTCACCCTGGCGCTCGGCACTAGGCTGGCAGGTTTCGTTATTTATGGCCAGCCAGTCACTGCTGTTTTACACCCTGATTGGCTGGTTCACTCCTTTCGCGCAGGACAACGGCATCAGCCAGATTGAGGCCGGCGGCATGCTGTTTATCTATCAGATTGTTGCCATTGTCTCTAATCTCGCCTGCATGAGCGCATTGAAGAAACTGCGTGATCAGCGCGCGATTGGTTTTGTCGCCTCACTGCTGATTTTCGTCGCCGTGCTGGGCTTGTTACTGCTGCCTTCGTGGTCGCTACTGTGGTTGATTCTGGCGGGACTGGGCGCAGGCGCATCCCTGGTGATCAGCCTGTCACTGTTCAATCTGCGCACGCAGGATCATCGCCAGGCCTCGAAACTGTCCGGCATGGCACAGTGTGTCGGCTACGGGCTGGCGGCGCTCGGCCCACTCTGTTTCGGCATGCTGCATGATGCCAGCGGTAACTGGTTGCTGCCGCTGGTCATGTTGCTGGCCATCACCGTGGTACAGATGGTGATGGCGTTACTGGCAGGCCGCGCGCGCCATATTTGAGGTCAGGCTGATACCAGACTTTGCTGGCGTTCCAACTCTCGCACCCGTGGAATGACTTCACGACCGAAGAACTCGACCTCTTCATGGAAGTGCAAAAACGCCAGCAGCAGCAAATCGACCCCCGCGTGTTTTAAGGCGATGATGCGCTCGGCTATCTGCTGTGGGGGGCCAATCAGATTGGTTTTGAAGCCATCGTTGTACTGCACCAAATCCTCGAAAGACGATTTTGCCCAGTTGCCTTCTCCCTCAGGGGAGGCGCTTCCGGCATTTTTCACCTCATGCTGGAACCCTTTCACCGCATCTGGATTAGCCTTAGCGATGATCTCCTGTAACACCGCTTGCGCTTGCTGCTCGGTCTCACGGGCAATCACAAAGCCGTTTACCCCGATTTTGACCCGATGGCCGTTGATGGACGCTTTCGCCTGAATGTCCTCGACTTGCTGTCGCACGCCGTCTGGTGTGTTGCCATTGGTGAAATACCAATCTGAAACACGTGCAGCCATATCACGTGCAGCACGTGAACTGCCGCCCTGGAAGATTTCCGGCAACGGTGACAGCGGTTTCGGTTTTAAGGCGTAATCGCGGAAGCGATAGAAATCCCCGGCGAAAGTGAAATGGCTTTCACCCCAAATACCGCGCAGGCAGCGGATAAACTCTTCAGAACGCAAATAACGCTCCTCGTGATCGAGCCATGGCTCGCCAATTGCTTTAAACTCGCCACGGAACCAGCCACTGACGATGTTGACCGCAATACGTGGACCGTAAAGATGGCTAATAGTGGCAATTTGCTTGGCAGCCAACACCGGATTCCACGGCCCCGGTAACAGCGCGGCAATCACTTTGAGTTTGGAAGTGTGGCTCAACAAATCCTGCGAGAAGGTCACGGACTCATGCTGATTATCTGCACCGTATCCGGCAGTAAAACGAATCTGCGTCAGGGCATACTCAAATCCCGCCTTTTCGGCGATCTTCGCCAGTTCTCGGTTGTACTCTGCGTCCCAGTGTGTGCGCTGTTCGATCTGGCTAATCACCAGTCCCCCGGAGACGTTCGGCACCCAATAGGCAAACTGAAGGGGTTTCTTTTCTGACATCGGCTGCTCCTGTCGAGTTATAGCGTAATGAAATAGAAGATTGTCTTGTCCAATCTTTTGGCTATAAATCTCAGTGCAGCCATCGTGCCATTTTTTCAGAATAAGCAGAGAGTTGATTTTGCAGCGTTTAGTGCCAGTCTCAGGGATAAATACCGCTGCAAATGCAGCAGCGGCTGTCGCGGCAGGGTTGCATTTACAACAGCTACGGCTAATTAGCCCCCCAGGGCAGCAGCACCAGTGAAACCGTCTCAGGCACCCTTCCCGCAGGCTCTACTGGATAAAAGTAAATGATGATTGTCACACCGTTGTATTCGCTGCAATATTTCATTGTTCATGCAGATTGATGATTGAACAGGCCTTTTTTTCTCTTCTTATTCTCACTAAGGCGGTCATTGTGACAATATCCTTTTCATCCCAGCGTGTGGGGCACTACCAGGTCACCGCCATCAGCGACGGCACCATGCAAGCCAGCCTGGAACTTCTCTCGGGGATTGACCTACCCGCAGCGGAAAAGATTCAATCGCAATCTGGCATCACGGTGCCCGGTGATATTCACATCTACTGCTATTTAATTCGCGGTGCGGGACGCACGATATTGATAGATAGCGGCAGAGGCGCGGTCGGTGAACTGCAGCGCAACCTGCAGGCGCTGGGGGTGACGCCGGAGTCTATTGATACCCTATTACTCACCCACGCCCATCCTGATCATATCGGCGGTTTATTGAATGAAGCTGGCCAACCCGCTTTTATCAACGCACAACTCTATGTGCATCCGGCGGAAGCCGCATTCTGGCTGGGTGATGGGCAGCATACGGGCAATGAACGTACGCAGAGAAACGCCTTATTGGTACGACGAGCGTTAGAGGCTTATCGCCCAACGCTTCGCTTGATTGAAGAGCCAGCCATCACCCCCGACATCCAGGCCGTGAGTCTGCCGGGCCACACGCCAGGCCATACCGGCTACCTGATTCACTCTGATAACGAGAGTGTGCTGATTTGGGGCGATATCGTGCATTACCCGCACATCCAGTTGGCGCGACCCGAAGTGTCTATTGTATTCGACCACGATCCTGTACTGGCCGAAGCCACGCGTAAAGCCATTGTTGAGCAGGTATTCCGGGACAAGACTTTGGTGGCAGGCATGCATTTTGGTGAATCGGCATTTGGTTATATTGAGCGTGACTCGACAACGGGTTATGTCTTACGCGGACAACCTCAGGATGCTTCACGGTGAAAATCGCTCACCGTATCGCGCGTCAGCCCATCGTGCGCAGTGGCGATGAGAAGCGCGTCCAGTAGTCCGGGGAAACGTGCGTCTAAATCTTCGCGGCGCAGTGACAACAAGTTTTCGCGCCCTGATGGTTTCTGCCAGATGACGCCGCTGTCACGCAACACCCGCCAGTGATGGGTTAACGTCGATTTGGAGACGCCTTTCAGCAGCGATCCACAGGTGTGTTCGCCACCTGCAGCCAGAGTGCTGACGACGCTCATGCGCATCGGATTACCGAGTGCCGCCAGCACATGCTCCAGACGAATATCCGCGCGAAGCGGGTGATTTTCCAGCATTGGCTGCCTCTTAACTGTTCGTATAAATACGAAGTATCAGGCAGCCAACGCGGGATGTACAGCCTCTACTGGCTAATCGTCTGTTTCAATGCGGCAATAGATGAAGTCACACCCGCTTCTACTGACATAGTGAGATCTTCCATCTCCAGCGATACCCAGTCGTTGTAGCCCATCATGCGTACCACCGAGAAGAACTCTTTCCACCACTGCAAATCCTGACCGCAGCCCACGGCAACATAGTTCCAGGCGCGGTTGGCGACATCCTCTACCGGTTTGGTTTCCAGCAAGCCATTCACACTCACCAGACCGCGCTCCAGTCGCACATCTTTGCCGTGACAGTGGTGAATCGCCGGGCCCAGTGCCCGCGCCGCGGCAATCGGATCGGCCCCCATCCATAACAGGTGGCTGGGATCGAGGTTTAAGCCCACGCTATCGCCCACCGCATCACGCAGACGGAACAGGGTTTCCGGGTTCCACACCAGCATGGAACTGAAATTCTCCAGCGCAAACTTCTCCACGCCGCTCTCTTTCGCCTGCGCCACCAGCCCCTGCCAGTAAGGGATCGCCACCTCATTCCACTGATAGTCGAGACAGTTTTTCAGCGTGGGTGGCCAACTCACGGTATAGGTAATCCAGTTCGGGATAGTGTCATTGGGGCTGGCGGGTGGAAGTCCGCTCATCATGACGATCTTTTTCACCCCCAGTTCGCCGGCCAATGCCAGAGCATTGTCGGTATCGCGCTTATGTTTGCTGCCAAGCTCACCCGGGTCGAGCGGATTACCCGACACATTCAGCGCCGCAATCGACATGCCACGGCTTTCCAACGCCTGCAGCAAATGACGGCGCTGTGTGGCGTTGGCCAACAATTCGTCGGTGCGCAGATGCGGCGCAGATGACCAGCCGCCGGTGGTCATTTCCACGCCATATACACCGAGTTCCAGCAACTTATCCAGCATCTGCTCAAACGGCAAATGCCCAAGGCTATCAGTACAAAATGAGAGTTTCATGGCTGTCCTTATTGATAGTTAACCCAGCTCGCACCGTTGTCGGCAGAGCGCACACAGTTTTCAATCCAGCGCACCCCTTCCAGCCCGGCATTGATATCGGGATAAACGAGGTTATCGAGGGTGCGCTGATCGCCGCGCTGCGTGGCACTGATCGCTATGGCAAATTTCAGGTAAATGTTGGCCCAGGATTCGGCCAGTCCTTCGGTATGCAGTGCGCCCAGACGCTCATCTGCCAGCGCACTTTCATGTAGATAAGGCATGCCATGATGCATAATCTGGTTCGGCTGCCCCTGCACCTCGAACTTCAGTTCACCCGGGTTGTAGTCACTCCACTCCAGGCTGGCGCGCGAGCCGATAACGCGAATGCTTTGGCTATCCATCGAACCCGCATTGATTGATGACGCCCACATGCGCCCGACCGCGCCGTTATCGTAGTGCATCAGCACCATGGCGTTGTCTTCCAGCGGCGCACGCGAAGGGATGAAACTCTGGCGATCGCACAGCAACGACTTCACCTTTAACTGCGGCAACACCAGTTGCGAGATGTAGAAGGTGTGCGTTGAGATATCACCCAAGACAAACGAAGGCCCGGCGATTTTTGGGTCAACACGCCATTTTTGCGCTTCACTGAATTTGTCGGCGCTGTCATTGGCGCTGAAACCATGGGTGTACTGCAGTTCAACCATACGCACGTCACCGATTTCGCCATTGGCGATCATCGCACGCATCTGCATCAGCAACGGGTGCCCCGAGAAGCCGTAGGTGACGCCTACAATGCGATTTTTCGCTTCGGCCAGCGCTTTGATCTCCAGTGCCTCAGCGGTGGTGAAGAACAGTGGCTTTTCGCAAATCACATGAATACCGGCATTCAGTGCCGCCTTGGTGATCTCGAAATGGGTGCCGTTGGGAGTGGCAATCGACACCACTTCTACCCCATCGGTACGTTTTGCCTCTTCTGAGAGCAGTTGCTGGTAATTGTCATAGCAACGTTCAGGATCAAGACCAAGATTGACACCGAACTCGCGTCCGCGCGCCGCATCAATATCAAACGCGCTGGCCACCATCTGGTAGGCAGTGTTGTCACGCAGCGCGCCCGATCGATGTTTATACCCGACCTGACTCAGGCGACCACCGCCGATCATCGCCCAGCGTAGTGGGCGAGGAATACTTTTTTCACCGTTGAGCATATTTCACTCCTGTTATTTTGCACCCGGGTGCAAAATGGGTTGAGGTTAGATGTCTGTATGTTTCTCTGTTTATTATTGTTATGGCCTGAATGACCCGTAAGGGCGGGCAAATTCATCATTCATGTTGCTATCGAGTGCAAAATGGGTGGTTTTAAGGTGCTAAAAGGATGATTCTTGTCATTCATTCAGCACAATGTCTTTGAAGGCGAAGTCTTAGTCAATTGTGAAATGCGTAAATCAGTGGGTGTGATCACAAAAAGCACACAAACTGCACCCGATTGCAAAAGTCATTGCAATCGGGTGCAAAGATCAAACATAATCGCAACATCGCAAAAACAGGGTTATTCGATCGCATTTGCACCATTTGCTTGCGCTTAGGTGTTTATTTTCAGTTGGCTTTCACGTTCAATGCTGGGGTCTCCGCTTTTTCCCTACGCAGGTGCTATGAGTAAACCAACCATAAAATCCCATAAAGCCACAGCAAGCGATGTTGCACGCCTGGCGGGCGTCTCAAAATGGACCGTATCGCGTGCCTTCACGCCCGGCGCATCGATATCCGACAAAGCGCGCGATCGGGTACTGAAAATTGCCAGTGAACTGGGATACCGCCCTAACCTGCTGGCACGCAGTCTGTCGCAAAAAAAGACGCACATTATGGGTGTGGTGATTGATGAGCTGAAAAATCCACACTCCATGCTGATGCTGGATACCGTGACCCGACAGCTGCAACAGCGTGGTTATATGGCGCTGTTACTGAATATCGGCAACGGCGAGAATCACAGCGCTGTCATGACCTTAGCTGACCAGCTACAGGTGGACGGATTGCTGTTTCTCGGCACGGTATTGACCGATGACATGATCGGCATTGCGCGCGAGATGCACCAGATTCCGCTGGTGCAGGTGTGCCGCAATAATGACGAGCCGGATATCGATGTGGTCAACATTGATGGTTTACGCGCCGGTAAACAGCTTGGCGAGCTGCTGCTGACGCAAGGTTTTACCCGCATCGGCTACATGATGGGGCCAGACACCAGCAGCCATCACACCCAACGCCTGGATGGGTTGCAACTGGCACTCAAAGAGGCTGGGCTTGAGCTGGAGCTGTTGCTCACCACCGGTGTGTATTCGCGGGAGCGCAGTTATGAGGTGTTGAGTGATTACCTCAACAGCCACGCACCGCAGCAGCGCATTGATGCGTTGTTCTGCGAGAACGACATTTTAGCGTTGGGTGCGCTGGCCGCGCTGCGCGATCACGCAGGCAACCGCTTTATGGCGGTAGTGGGCTTCGATGATATCGAAGAAGCCAGTTTGCCAAGTTGGCAGTTAACCACCTTCAGCCAGCGTATTGATTTAATTGTCACAGAGGCCCTCAACCGGCTGATTGATGAACGTGCCACTCCGGGTGGTGTTTGGTCTCAGGGAGAATTGCGCCTTCGACGCTCTCACCTGAAACCGTGAGGTAACAAGGAGGAGAGATGAAGTTGTCGTTGCATGGTGTTTCTGTCTGGTACAGCAATGCCGTCACTCAGTTACGTATCGCCCATGAAACAGGCTATAGCGGCCTGGAGATTTTACCCGAGCACCTTTATCGCTATCTGGATAACGGCGGCAGTTACGCTCAGTATCGTGAGCTAATGGCTCAATATAAAATTGAGATCACCTGCATCAACGCCCTGAAACGCATTGGGCGCTTCCAGCCTGACGAACGCGCGGCGATGCTGCGCGAAGCCGAAAAAGTGGTGCAGGCTGCGGTTGAACTGCACTGTCCGGTGGTGCAAATCATGGCGCTCACCGAATTGGATCATCTGCCAGACGCCGCACGTGATGCCATTCTACTGGACAATATCTCCACCATTGCCGATATCGGTAAACCTCACGGCATCAAATTCCAGATTGAGGTGGTGGCCTTCACCGCCTTCAACTCACTGCAACATGCGTTGGATTTGATTAAACAAAGCGCCAAAGACAACCTTGGCGTGGTGGTGGACTTTTGGCATCTGCATGCGGGTGGCGGCACCACACCCAATGACGTGGCGCGCATGGATAAAGATCTGATTTACGGCGTCCATTTCTGTGATGGCCGGGCCGCGCATCCGGGTGAAATCTGGGACGAATGGGTCCAGCGAAACTACGCGCCAGGTGAAGGTGATGTGGATATTCCCGCTTGGGTAGCAGCCGTTAAGGCCACCGGTTATCACGGCGTCTGGTCCCCTGAGTTATTAAGCCCACGTAACTGGGAAGATGATCTCTGGGATATCGCGCGTCACAGCATTGATGACATGAAAAAATATATTTATTAATAAAATAAAGGAGGCCCGAATAACGGGTTTTCCGTGAAGACAATTGGCAATGGCGGGAATACTCCAGCCCGCGGAATCGCGTATTGATTAACAGTGCGCGTTCACGCTTTTTCAATACTTTCTGTAAAAAAATAATAACGAACGCGGATTCGTCGTGAACGGCTGCGCGCGATATCGCGCGCGGCATTTCAGTGTCTGAATGCCCGGAACGTCGTGCTCTGTAATAACATTCATCTGTTGTAGGGAAAGAAGTATGAACCGAAGAGAAGCGCTCTTTTCGCTCAGCGGCATTGTTGCGTCACTCGCCGTGGCACCGCAACTGCGCGCCAAAGAGTTACACAATGTACCGCTGGAAACCCAACTCAGTGCCGACCATCTGCCGCAACCGGCGTGGCAAGAGGGTTATCAGGTGCTCACTAACCCATTGGATCGCCAAAATCTACAAGCCATTTTTGATCGTTTGATCCCTGCCGATAAGCTTGGCCCGTCCGCCACCGAAGCGGGCTGTATTGCGTTTCTTGATAACCAGTTAGCCGGTGATTACGGCTCAGGTGCCGCACTCTACCTGCAAGGGCCGTTGCATCCAGAAAATGAAGAGAAAATC
>NZ_BBOC01000068.1:0-26734 GCF_001485335.1 Type-D symbiont of Plautia stali
GTCGACTGGAATACTGACACCATGGGAAAATGATTTTAATTCGATAGAACCAAGGCGCGTTGGCATTAAACAACTGCCTACAACGGGAGACCCATTTTCATCTTCAAGCCATAAATGTGCTGGTGTAGACATACTATTTCCTTATAAATTAATTTACGATGATGCTAACGTTTAAACTTTACAATCTCATATATTGATAAGACAGCCATCATAAACACAAAAAATACGGGGGTAAGCCAAATTGGGCTGTCTGGAAAAAACAAACCCTGAACTAAAGCGAAAATTATCGTCAGCGCTGCCGGGCCATAATACGAAATCAATGACCTGAATACCCGCCTGAAAAACCTTTTAATAAGATTCATCATGATTATCGAATCATCCTCATGATGATATCTGCAATACCATCATCCGAATCCCATCGTGCTCTATACGCCTCAGCCCGCTCAAACAATGGCTCTATCAGGAAGTACATCATTTCTAGTTGTTGCATGTAGAGTGCAGAGTAATAGGCTGGGTATTGGATCTGTAGGCGATGGGCACTATCTGCCGCTTTCTGTACAACGCCGTATATGCCAATAGCCCCCACAACCCCGCCTGCTCTTCTTCCTGCCAGTGCACTGAGTTCAAGACTTAGATTCATGCCTGCTGCAACAAATGATGCTGTTGCCATAGCAAACCCAGCGTTTGTGAGTGAACTGGCGGCAATGTGGATATTAACAGCCATAAGCATTTGTTTGATGCGCTCCAGTTGATCGGGGACCTTATATTTAAATATTTCTTCGAAATATATTTTGAGCATGTCATGCGCAACATTGCCATGTTGCAAAAGATAAATTATTCCGTTTTTGAATCGAATGTCTTCGGTCTTTTGTTTATGGCAGATATCATGATATTCATCAGTAAAACAGGATGTGTAATACAACGCGCGAGTAGCGCCAAGCCCTATTGTTTTGAGTTGTTCTGCAACCTGCTGACTAACAGCCGAAATCGCATGATCCAGTTTATGAGCAAGAATGTTATTAGTCTGAAAATAGCTGATAATTTCCTTGTTACCGTACATAATCTCTCCTTGTTACGGTCCAATTATATCCAATGTGAAACGCGATGATATAGCCGGAAATAAAATTGTCAATTGACATTAATAAATCTATTGATCTTTGCGTGATAATTTCTCTCCAGGGTTAAAAATTTCACATGTGTAGATTGGTTGGGTAATTAAACATGTAATAAATACCCTACGTATTTGCTAGCGTTTTTCCAGGCTTAAATCTGAAGCACCTGATGTTTCATCATGAAGTGCTCGAGTCTGATGCGCTGGAAAATATGATTGTTTTTGGGAATGGAGGTGGAAGTTATGGCGCTGGATAAAAACTGGCTGCCAACAATTTTCCTGAATTATTTTCACGCTTGAAGGTGAAGGTGAAGGTGAAGTTAAGGGCCGTTAGCGGCTAAAAAAGCTTCAGCGGCAATAAACCCCTCTAACATGAGTGCGTATGGTACGGATTGCGGGCGCGAATGCCAGATCTGATGTGATCTCTTTTTACGCCGCCGCATCTGATGCTTGCGATAAAAGCGCACACTTTGCCAGAACAATCTGCCCATTTATTGATCTGGGTAAAGATTAGACACCTTCGCGCCTGACAGGATGGAAGCAGAGTTTTTTTAGTTTCTAAAGGTGAGGAGAGGCAAATGCAAACGTACGACATGGTATTTGAAGAAGCGTGCCGGTTAGTCGGGCAGTGCTATCTGGAGCTGGCTCAGCGCGGATCCGCAACAGAAAAAGAGGTGGTAGCGACTGAGTTGCGTAACCTGCAACTGCGCTACCGTGAGTTGACCGGTTCACCTAATCGCGCAGTTGAGATGGCGATTATCCAACTGAATCCGTGTTGATCTGGGGGGGCGAGCTAAGGCACGCCCCCTTTAGTCAATGGCTTTAGCTACTCACTTTTCTCCGCTTTACCGGCCATCTCCGCCAGCCGTTGATAACGCTGACTGGCGGCTTCGGTGGCATCATGCCACAGCTGCGTGGCGGCTTCGGGATCTCGGGTTTGCAACTGACGGAAGCGCTGTTCATTCATCAGCGCCTGTTCCAGTTCCGATGTCGGTGGACGTGAATCCAGCGACAGTGCGGCTTTTCCTTGTTCGGTGCGCCGAGGATCGTAACGATACAGCGGCCAGAATCCACTGGTGGTTAACAGGCGCATTTGCTCATGGCTGTAGGCCAGATCGTAGCCGTGCTCTTCACAGGGACTGTAGGCGATGATCAAGGAAGGGCCTGGCCAGGCTTCCGCTTCCTGAATCGCTTTCACCGTTTGGTTGAGCTGCGCACCGAGCGAAATTTGCGCCACATACACATGCCCGTACAACAGCGTAGACATCCCCAGGTCTTTGCGCGCTTTGCGTTTTCCTTGCTCACCAAACTTGGTCACGGCACCGAGCGGCGTGGCTTTGGAAGCTTGCCCACCGGTGTTGGAGTAGCATTGCGTATCGAGCACCAAAACATTGACGTTCTCGTTCAGGCTCATTACATGATCCAGGCCGCCATAGCCGATGTCATATGCCCAGCCATCGCCTCCAATTAACCACACCGATTTCTCAACCAAGGCATCCGCAATCTCTCGCAATTCGCCCGCTTCAGGTGAGGGCAAAAGTTTCAGCTGTGCTCGCAGCTGGTCAATCTGTTCACGGCGCACAGATGTCGTGACATTGTCACCTTTTAGCTCCTCCACCAGAGGCGCAGATAATTGCGGTGCGCACTGTTCCAGCAGGCGCAGCGCGCGTTGTTTTTGTTGATCCACACTCAGGCGGAAGCCGAGGCCGAACTCGGCGTTATCTTCAAACAGCGAGTTTGCCCACGCTGGACCGCGCCCTTCGGCATTCGTGGTATAAGGCGTTGAAGGCAGATTTCCGCCATAAATGGATGAGCAGCCAGTGGCGTTGGCGATCAGTAAGCGATCGCCATACAGTTGCGTCAGCAACTTAATATAGGGCGTTTCACCGCAGCCGGAACAGGCTCCGGAATACTCGAACAAAGGCGTGATCAACTGCGAGGTGCGGATATCAATGCGCTCCAGCTGCTCAGCGGTGATCTCCGGCAAGTCGAGAAACGCATCGTAATTCACTTTCTCGACTTCGACATGCTCTAGACGCGACTGCATATTGATGGCTTTGATTTCGGGATGCTGTCGGTCGCTGGCGGGACACACCTCCACGCACAGGTTGCAGCCGGTACAATCTTCAGGCGCGACCTGCAGGACATATTTTTGCCCGCGCATATCGCGTGATTTCACATCCAGTGAGGCGAGTGTGTCTGGCGTTGACGCTAACGCTTCTGGTGCCACCACTTTGGCACGGATCGCCGAATGCGGGCAGGCGGCCACGCAATGGTTACATTGAGTGCAGAGATCGGGCTGCCAGATGGGAATCGCTTCCGCGATATTGCGTTTTTCCCATTGCGTGGTGCCCACCGGCCAGGTGCCGTCTGGCGGCAGGGCCGACACCGGCAGTTTGTCACCCAGGCCAGCCAGCATGGCGGCGGTCACCGTTTTGACGAAATCGGGCGCGCTGTCGGAAACCACCGGTGGACGATGCGGGCTGCGGCTGTCGACGGGCTGCAGCGGCACGGCCTCCAGCGCTTGTTGTGCCATCGCCAGTGCTTGCCAGTTGCGTTGTACTAACGCTTCGCCTTTGCTGCTGTAACTGCGTGCGATGGCATTTTGCAGTTCGGTCAGCGCGCTGTCGCCGGGCAGAATTTGGGTCAGCTGGAAGAAGGCCATTTGCATCACGGTATTAATGCGCGCGCCTAACTGGCATTCACGCGCAATGCGGGCGGCATTGATCACATAGAAACGCGCCTGTTTTTCATTGAGCTGGCTTTGCACCTCTTGCGGTAAACGTGACCAGACTTCATCCGCGGCATAAGGCGTGTTGAGCAGGAAAATCCCGCCGGGTTTGAGCTGATCGAGCATCGAATACTTATCGATAAATTGCAGCTGATGACAGCCGATGAAATCAGCCTGCTGCACCAGATAAGCTGACTGAATCGGGTGTTCACTGACGCGCAAATGCGAAACCGTCAGACCGCCAGCTTTTTTCGAATCGTAGACGAAATAGCCCTGAACATGCCACGGCGTCGCGTTGCCGATGATCTTCAGGTTGTTTTACTGGCGCTGACGCTGCCATCGCTACCTAACCCATAGAAGAGGGCCTCCAGCCGCGCGCGGTTGGGCACGATGTTGCTTTCCATCGGTAAAGAAAGATGGGTGACATCATCGTAAATCCCGACGGTAAAACGGGATGGTGGCTTATCGCGCTGCAGGGCGCGAAACACGGCTAACACTGCGTCAGGCGCAAACTCTTTTGACGACAGCCCATAACGTCCACCAATCACTTTGGGCAGCGTCGGGCGCTCGCCACAACTGAAGGCTTCTGCCAACGCCGTCATCACATCCAGAAACAGCGGCTCACCGAGGGCGCCGGGTTCTTTGGTTCGGTCCAGTACTGCTACGCGCTGGACTGAAGACGGCAAGGTTTTGATCAGATGCGCAGCAGAGAATGGGCGATAGAGGCGAACCTTCACCATACCCACTTTGTCACCGCGTTGTAGCAGTGTATCTATCGCTTCTTCTGTAGTGCCACAGCCGGAGCCCATCATCACGATCACACGGTCTGCTTGTGGGTGACCGTAATATTCAAAAGGCTGATAGTGGCGGCCAGTTTCCGCGCCAAAGGCGGCCATTGCCGTTTCAACATGACCGATACAGGCGTCATACCAGCGGTTGGTGGCTTCGCGGGACTGGAAATAAGTATCCGGATTCGCGGAGGTGCCGCGTATAGAAGGATGGTCGGGGGTTAACGCGCGCGCGCGGTGACCAGCAATCGCCTCGACGGGCATCAGCGCCTGTAGGGTTTCATCGCTGATCGGAACAATTTTGTTGATCTCGTGCGAGGTACGGAAACCGTCAAAGAAGTGAATAAACGGCACGCGGCTATTGAGCGACGCCATCTGTGCAATCAGCGCGAAGTCTTGCGCCTCCTGCACGCTGGAAGCACACAGTTGGGCACAACCGGTCTGACGTACCGCCATCACATCAGAATGATCGCCAAAAATAGAGAGTGCATGGGTGGCCACAGTACGCGCCGCCACGTGCAAGACAAACGGCGTCAGTTGACCCGCCAGCTTATACAGCGTGGGGATCATCAACAGCAAACCCTGTGAGGAGGTGAACGTAGTAGAGAGGACACCGGTTTGCAATGCGCCATGTACGGTCGCAATCGCGCCACCTTCGGATTGCATCTCAACCACGCGCGGGACATCGCCCCAGATGTTGCGGCGTCCTTCGCCTGACCAGCTGTCTGCCAGTTCCGCCATGGTGGAACTGGGAGTAATGGGATAGATGGCGATCACTTCACTGGTGCGGAAAGCGACCGAAGCCACCGCGCCATTGCCGTCGACGGTAATCATAAAACGTCCTTTGCTGAGTCTGAATGCCCATAAAATTTACGGGGGTAATGATTCAGTTTAGCAAAGCGCAGGGGCGGGACTTTTTCATCTGTGTGGTGTCTGGGGATGAACGCACAGTCACCTAAGGTTGCTGTTTTTTACATCATTTCAAGTGACTGAACGCCTTTGATTTCCATCACTTTGTCATAAATGGTATGGATAGGTGCATTGCGTGACAGTGTCACTTCTACGCTCAATTCACAGAGACCGCTCTCTTCATCTCGATTGACCACCGCGATATGGCCATAGCGCAAATTCTCGCGCTGCATCACCAGCAGCACCAGCGGCACACTTTTCGGTTTCAGGTGGACCAACAGTGTGTGATGGCGGCCAATCAACCAGTGACTGATGCGACGGAAGGTTTCTAACACCACCAGCGCCAGCACCGTGCCGTAGATACCGATTTCGTACATCCCGCTACCAATCACCAGGCCAATTGCGGCGGTGACCCATAATCCGGCGGCGGTGGTTAACCCTTTGACGATCTGTTTTTGAATAATGATGGTACCCGCACCGAGGAAGCCCATCCCGCTCACCACCTGCGCGGCAATGCGGCTGGGATCAAGTGCCACATGGTCGCTGTTGAGCATGTCAGAAAAGCCGTATTTGGAGACCAGCATAAACATCGCGCTGCCAATACCGACCAGAATATGGGTGCGCAGTCCGGCTTCTTTGGCGCGCATCTGGCGCTCCAGGCCAATCAACCCACCGAGAATCCCGGCGAGGGCAATACGGATAAGCATGTCCGTTAACATGGTTCCTCCTGGCTATTGATAAATCGCGATCTTTTGTCGCGGAAGGGGATATTGCGTTCAATCAGGATAATTCTGCTTGCAAAGGGTGATAAAAAATTTTGTAAAAAGCTGTGTCGCCTATCGACCCCTGATGGGACCTGACATATGCTGGTGGCTCTTTTACGCCCAACTCCCCGGAGCCCGACCGATGAAAGCCGCTACCTTACTGCTGGCCGGTGCAGCGCTGTTACTTTCTGCCTGCAGCAGCAACAGTGATAATGAACCACCGCAACAGGCGACCGCTGCACACGTGCCATCCCATGTGGTCATGGCTTCTCTGGCTGAAGTGAATTGCAGTAACGCCGGGGGCTCACTGGCCTTTTCGCGTCAGTTAGATGGTTCGCGTATTGGTATGTGCCAACTGGCGAATGGACGTCGCTGTGACGAACAAGCGCTGATGGGTGGACGTTGCGCCCGCTAACGCAGGCGCAAATCGATTAGGCTTTCACTTGATTCGGGCTGGTTTCACCACGTTCAAGCTGTTGCAGATTGCTGAGCGTGGTTTCTGAAATTGCCGTCAACGCTTCGGCGGTCAGGAACGCCTGATGCCCGGTAAATAACACGTTATGGCAGGCTGACAAACGGCGGAAGATGTCGTCCTGAATCACATCATTCGATTTATCCTCAAAGAACAAATCGCGCTCGTTTTCATACACATCCATCCCGAGCGAACCGATCTTTTGCTGTTTCAATGCATCAATAGCCGCTTGTGAGTCAATCAGACCGCCGCGACTGGTATTGATGATCATCACGCCATCTTTCATTTGACTGAATGCCTGCGCATTGAGCAGATGATGATTCTCGGGTGTCAGTGGGCAGTGCAGCGTAATCACATCGGATTGCGCAAACAGCGTTTTCAAATCCACATACTCCGCACCCAACTCCAGGGCAGCGTCGCTGGGATAGGGATCGAACGCCAGCAGTCGCATACCAAACCCTTTCAATATGCGCATGGCCGCCACACCGATTTTGCCGGTGCCGACTACCCCTGCGGTTTTGCCATGCATATTGAAACCGGTTAATCCATCCAGTGAGAAATTAGCATCACGCGTGCGCTGATAAGCGCGATGGATACGTCGATTGAGCGTCATCATCAGCCCGACAGCATGTTCTGCTACCGCTTCCGGTGAGTAGGCAGGCACGCGAACCACCTGAAGACCCAGCGCAGCCGTCGCTGCAAGATCGATGTTATTGAAACCCGCACAGCGCAGCGCAATATATTTCACGCCCAATGCGGCCAGCTCTTCCAGCACCGATTTACTGCCATCATCATTGACAAAAATGCACACCGCATCGCAGCCCGCTGCGTTTTTTGCCGTCGCCTCGCTGAGCAGGAAATCGAAAAACTCCAGCTCAAATCCATAGCGGGCATTGACGTGTTCAAGGTATTTCTGGTCGTAGTGTTTGGTGCTGTAAACCGCAACTTTCATTGTTTCGCTCCTGAAAAATGCACTGTCGGTATCACAACAGGATAACGTTTTCCGCGTCACTTTGCTGTTCTTCAGCCAGGCTATTAAGCTAACACCTTCATTTGCCGGGCATAACGTGACATCATCACTGTCAGGATTGCGTAAAGAACAGGAAAGTTAACTGCCATGACGCGGGGCCTTCGTCGAACACTTGCTGCGCTACTGGCGCTGATACTGCTGCTGTTGGGATTATTGCTGACGTTAACGCAATGGTTACCCCGGCTGGCGGGCATCTGGCTGCCAGAAAACACCCGTGTTGAACTGAACGGTGCACCGCGCTGGCATCAGGGCGGTCTGCATTTTCCCGAAGTACGTTACCTGGCGGGAGATTGCGAACTGGCGAAAGTCGAAGACGTCGCGCTGGGTTGGCACAGCCAGCGCTGGCAGGTTAATGCGCACAGCGTCCAGCTTAACAGCGATTGCCTGCAAGCATTGCCGCAGGGCAGCAACAGCGCTGCGCCGCGTAGTCTGGCCGAATGGCAGCAGATGTTGCCGGGGGCCGATATTCATCTTGAACAACTGAGTGTTCTGCCGTGGCAACAATATGCAGGCCGCTTTGACCTGACATTAGATAAGAACGCGCAACAGCTGCATTACCTGGGCGATAACCTCAGCGTGGATGCAAATCTGCAAGGGCAGCAACTGCATATCACACAACTCCAGTTCACCCATCCGCTGTTACCCAAACCGCTCGATCTGCACGGTGATCTCACTCTGCCAACATTTGCTGATGGCTTGCCCGTGGCGGGCGAGTTGAACGGCGATGTCAATCTGGCGCAGTGGCCGCAGCCGCTGTCTGTGGCGCTCAACTGGCAGCAACAGCAGGGCACATTAACCGTTACGCAACAGGGTGACGATCAGCCATTGTTGCAGCTGCCGTGGCAAGTTGACGCGCAACAAATCCGCATCACCCAGGGCCATTGGCGCTGGCCACAAGCTGACCAACCGTTGTCAGGCGGCATGGCGTTGACGCTGGAAAACTGGCAGCAGGGATTAGAGAATACGCTGATCAGCGGCCGCTTTAATCTGTTAACACAAGGGCGCGGGGGGAAAGGCAACCTGGTGCTGAGTGTTGGACCCGGCAACTTAAGTCTCACCGATAGCCACTTGCCATTCCAGTTAACGGGTGAGAGTAAGTTTGCCGATTTGCAACTTTTCGGCACGATGCCAGGCGTGTTGCACGGCATGCTTACCGATCCGCAAGTCAGCCTGAAACAAGGATCGTTGCTACGCTTGCGCGGTCGTTTACTCTCGACATTAGAAGTGGATGAAGCACGTTGGCCGCTGGCCGGGGTCACCGTCGCTTCTCGCGGTATCAATGGACGCCTGCAAGCGATCCTGAAAGCGCACGATCCCAGTTTTGGCCGTTTTACCCTGCACATTGATGGACGCGCCAGTGATTTCTGGCCCGACAGCGGGCGCTGGAACTGGCGTTACTGGGGCGATGGCGAGATGGCCCCACTGAATGCCAAATGGGACGTGAAGGGCACGGGCAGTTGGCAAGATACGTTGATCAGTCTCGACACGCTTAATACCGGTTTTGACCAACTCTCCTATGGCATGGTGCAGATCGACAAACCGCGCTTGACGCTGACTGCGCCCGTGCGTTGGCAGCGTGACATCAATCATCCTGCGTTTAACGGCGGGTTCACGCTGAAATCCGGCCAGACGCAGTTCAGCTATGGTGGTTGGCTGCCGCCGTCTAAATTAAATTTTGAAGCCAAGGGCACCGATCCCAGCCGGTTTGTCTGGCGTGGACAGCTCATTGCGGAAGATATTGGCCCTGTGCGCGTGCATGGGCGTTGGGACGGTGAACGTTTACGCGGTGAAGCCTGGTGGCCAGCCCAATCGCTGACGGTGTTTCAGCCATTGCTCAGCAGCGATTTGAAGATGCGGATTCAATCGGGTGAGTTACGCGCTCAAATCGCTTTTTCCGCCGCGAATGATCAGGGTTTTGAAGCCGGCGGTCACTGGGCGGTGAAAAATGGCAGCGTATGGATGCCAGACAGCAAAATTAATGGTATCGACTTCTCATTGCCGTTCCGTCTGAAAGATCATCAGTGGCAGCTCGGCCGCCGTGGGCCGGTTTCGCTGCGCATTGCCGAGGTGAAAAATCAGTTCGCCCTGCAAAACATCACCGCTGATTTGCAGGGGCACTATCCGTGGCAGGAGCGCCAGCCATTAACGCTGAGCAATGTGAATCTCGATCTGCTGGGTGGTCATGTCAGCATGCCTGAACTGCGTATGCCGCAGCATCAACCCGCACGCGTCACACTGCGGGAAATCAATCTCAGCAAGCTGATTACCGCCATCAAGCCCAAGCAGTTTGCCATGTCGGGTAAGGTCAACGGCGAGTTACCGCTGTGGGTCAATAATCCGCAATGGCTGATTGAGAAAGGATGGATTGCCAATAGCGGCCCGCTAACGTTCCGCATGGATAAAGACATGGCCGATGCCATCGTCAGCAATAACTTTGCGGCGGGAGCGGCCATGGACTGGCTGCGCTATATGGAGATTTCCCGTTCATGGGCGACGCTGGACCTGGATAATTTCGGCAATCTCACCATGCAGTCGGAAGTCAAAGGCACCAGCCAGTTCAGTAATCGCCGCCAGTCGATCAATCTTAATTACCGGCATCAGGAAAATCTGTTCCAGCTGTGGCGCAGTCTGCGCTTTGGCGATAATTTGCAATCCTGGGTGGAGCAAAACGCCACCCTGCCATCGAAAAAGGATCCCCAACCATGAGCCTGAGGGCACTACTGGTTTTAGCCGCTGGGCTGCCACTAATGGGATGCGTACCGCGCATTGAAGTCGCGGCACCGAAAGAGCCCATCACCATCAATATGAACGTCAAGATCGAGCATGAGATCCATATTAAGGTCGATAAAGACGTGGAAGCGTTGTTGAAAAATCAAAGCGGTCTGTTTTGAGGAGCGGCATGATGAAACGCAAATGGGCCGCGATGTTTCTGGCGCTACTGATGATCCCCTCCGCGTGGGCGTTAACGCTTGATGAGGCGCGGCAACAGGGGCGCGTGGGCGAGACGCTGAGCGGTTTTATCGCGGCACGCCAGCAGGATGATGAGACCCTGGCGCTGGTGAAGCGCATCAACGATGGTCGCACCCAGCAATATCAGCGTGTGGCGCAGCAGAACAATCTGACCACCAGCGAAGTGGCGCGCATCGCTGGCGAGAAGCTGGTCAACCGCGCGGGCAGCGGTGAGTATGTGCGCGGGATTAATGGGCAGTGGTTGCGTAAATAAGGCATTTGTATTTCGGTGTGCACTAATGCACACCCTACGAAAACCACGCCCGACCGTTGTAGGGTTGCCATTTATGGCGACCGAGAAGCGCTTAACTGACACATATCATGCCATTTATGGCTAACAACAGGCACAAAAAAGCCGGGCACTCAGGCCCGGCAAAGATGGCATCATACCCATTATTCTCGGGTATTCATCACGTTCTCAATGATTACGCAGCAACAATTTGTTTGATAGCGTCTTTAGCGTCGTTAGCCGCTTTGGTCGCGACTTCTGGACCATAAGCAATACCTTCTGCGAACACGAAGTTCACGTCGGTGATGCCGATGAAGCCCAGGAACAGTTTCACGTATGGGGTCAGCAGATCGGTTGGGGTATCTTTGTGGATACCGCCACGGCTTGACAGGATCACTGCGCGTTTACCGGTTACCAGACCTTCTGGGCCTGCTTCGGTGTAGCGGAAGGTCACGCCAGCGCGAGCAATCAGATCGAAGTAGTTCTTCAGCTGAGTGGGGATGTTGAAGTTGTACATGGGTGCAGCAATAACCACAGTGTCATGCGCTTGCAGTTCAGCAATCAATTCGTCGGACAGCGCCAGCGCTTCCTGCTGACGTGGAGACAGTGGAGCATCAGAAGGACGCAGTGCGCCAACCAGCTCACCATCCAGTACTGGAATCGGCTGTGCAGCCAAATCGCGTACGGTAACTTCGTTACCTTTTGCGCGCGCTTCTTCAGCGTAGAAGTCAGCCAGTTGGTTTGACTGAGAGTAACCAGCGAGGATGCTTGATTTCAGAACTAAAACTTTGCTCATGGTATTTTCCTGTGCGTTACGCGGTTGGCTTACCGCTCAATGCGTTACACTCTACGGAGTTCCTCCGCGAGGTAAAAGCGCAATATTTCGAGACCTATGTTCGAAATTATTGAATAAGGTCGCATGTCCGGTCAGGTGAGGTTGTCCAGAGTGTGCTATTATGCCGGGCAATAATTGATTGAATCCGCCGGGTATTTTTGCCGGCAACGAGCGCACTTTGTCAGGCTCGCCGCGACAACAGGTAACACATCACTATGTCATCATCCGTCACTTCCCCTTTGGCCCCACTTTGGACGCGGCTCGATAATCTCATGCTGCGCGATCGCCAGCGTTTGCAGCGCCGTCTGCATGGCGCGGCGAAGGTGAAAAATCCTGCGGCACAGCAGGGCATTGCTGCTGAACTGGAGCCTGAATTTGCTGCGGCTGAACAGCGCATTGCCCAGCGTACCGCTGCCACTCCGCGCATTACCTTCCCGGAAAACCTGCCGGTCAGTCAGAAACAGCAGGAAATTGCCGAAGCCATCCGCGACCATCAGGTCGTGATCGTGGCAGGTGAGACCGGCTCAGGGAAAACCACGCAGTTACCCAAAATCTGTCTGGCGCTCGGAAGGGGCGTGAAGGGGCTGATTGGTCATACTCAGCCGCGTCGTCTGGCAGCACGCACCGTGGCGAACCGTATTGCCGATGAGCTGGAAATCTCACTGGGTGGCACTATTGGTTATAAAGTGCGTTTTAACGATCAGGTCAGTGACACCACCCAGGTGAAGCTGATGACCGACGGTATTTTGCTGGCGGAAATCCAGCAGGACCGTCAACTGTTGCAATACGACACCATCATTATCGATGAGGCGCACGAGCGCAGTCTGAACATCGATTTCCTGCTGGGATATTTGCGCGAACTGTTGCCGCGTCGTCCCGACCTGAAAGTCATCATCACCTCGGCTACCATCGATCCACAGCGTTTCTCACGTCATTTTAACAACGCACCGGTGATTGAAGTCTCTGGTCGCACCTATCCGGTGGAGGTGCGTTATCGCCCGATAGTGGAAGATGCTGACGACACTGACCGTGACCAGCTTCAGGCGATTTTTGATGCGGTGGATGAGTTGGGGCACGAGAGCCGTGGCGACATCCTGATCTTTATGAGCGGTGAACGTGAGATCCGTGATACCGCCGACGCGCTGATGAAGCGGGAGATTCCGCACACGGAAATCCTGCCGCTCTATGCGCGTCTCTCCAACGCCGAACAGAACCGCGTGTTCCAGTCACACAGTGGACGCCGTATCGTGCTGGCGACCAACGTGGCGGAAACCTCTCTGACGGTGCCGGGCATTAAATACGTTATCGATCCCGGTACGGCACGTATCAGCCGCTATAGCTATCGCACCAAGGTGCAGCGCCTGCCGATTGAACCGGTTTCGCAAGCCTCTGCCAACCAGCGTAAGGGGCGTTGCGGTCGCGTATCGGAAGGGATCTGTATTCGTCTCTACTCAGAAGACGATTTCCTCAGCCGCCCGGCGTTTACCGACCCAGAAATTCTGCGCACCAACCTGGCATCGGTCATTCTGCAGATGACGGCACTGGGCCTCGGCGATATCGGTGCATTCCCGTTCGTCGAAGCGCCAGACAAGCGCAACATCCAGGACGGTGTACGTCTGCTGGAAGAGTTGGGCGCGATTACGCTGAGCGAAGATGAAACCTATAAGTTAACCTCGTCAGGCCGCCAGTTGGCGCAGTTGCCGGTCGATCCGCGTCTGGCGCGTATGGTACTGGAAGCGCAGAAATTTGGTTGTGTGCGTGAAGCGATGATCATTACAGCGGCGTTATCCATTCAAGACCCGCGTGAGCGTCCCAGTGAAAAACAGCAGACATCTGATGAGAAACATCGTCGTTTTGCCGATAAAGAGTCTGATTTCCTCAGCTTTGTGAATCTGTGGAATTACCTGCAAGAGCAGCAAAAAGCGCTGTCTGGCAATCATTTCCGCCGCCAGTGTAAGGCTGATTTCCTCAACTATTTACGCGTCCGTGAATGGCAGGATATTTACACCCAATTGCGCCAGGTGGTGCGTGAACAGGGCATGCCAGTCAACAGCGAACCGGCACCCTATCGTGAAGTGCACTGCGCGTTGCTGACTGGATTGCTGTCGCATATCGGGCAAAAAGATAACGAGAAGCAGGAGTTTACCGGGGCGCGTAATGCGCGTTTCTCCATCTTCCCCGGTTCGGGCCTGTTTAAGAAGCCACCGAAGTGGACCATGGTGGCAGAGCTGGTGGAAACCAGCCGCCTGTGGGGACGTGTGGCGGCGCGTATCGATCCGGAATGGATTGAGCCGCTGGCACAACACCTGATTAAACGCAGCTACAGCGAACCGCACTGGGAAAAAGCCCAGGGCGCGGTGATGGCAACGGAAAAAGTTACCCTGTACGGACTGGCAATTGTGCAGGCGCGCAAGGTCAACTATAGCCGTATCGATCCGCAACTCAGCCGCGAACTGTTTATCCGTCATGCCCTGGTGGAAGGAGACTGGCAAACGCGTCACGCATTCCTGCGCAACAACCTTAAATTGCGCAGTGAAGTTGAAGATTTGGAACACAAATCGCGCCGTCGCGACATCCTCGTTGACGACGAAACACTGTTTGCCTTCTACGATCGACGCATCGGCAGCGAAGTGGTCTCAGCGCGTCATTTTGATAGCTGGTGGAAACAAGCGAGCAAAGCGAATCCCGATTTGCTCAGCTTTGATAAGCAGATGCTGATCAAAGAGGGTGCCGATAAAGTCAGCCAGCTTGATTATCCGAACTTCTGGCAGCAGGGCAACCTGAAGCTCAAACTGAGCTACCAGTTTGAGCCGGGCGGTGATGCGGATGGGGTCACCGTGCATATCCCATTACCGTTATTAAACCAGGTCGAAGAGAGCGGTTTTGAATGGCAAATTCCCGGTGTGCGCCGAGAATTGGTGATCGCCCTGATCAAATCACTGCCCAAACCAACACGTCGTAATCTGGTGCCAGCACCCAACTATGCAGAAGCGTTCCTGGGGCGGGTTAAAGCTATGGAACTGCCGCTGTTAGATGCACTGGAGCGCGAATTCCGCCGCATGACAGGCGTCACCATCGACCGTGAAGCCTGGCAATGGGATCAGGTGCCCGATCACCTCAAAATGACCTTCCGTATTGTTGATGAGCACAACCGCAAGTTGCAGGAAGGCAAAGATCTGCATCAGCTTAAACAAGTGCTGAAGGGTAAAGTGCAGGAGACGTTGTCAAAAGTGGCCGACGACGGACTTGAGCAGAGCGGGCTGCATATCTGGAGCTTTGGCACTTTGCCACAAAGCTATGAACAGAAGCGCGGCAGCTATCAGGTAAAAGCCTGGCCGGCGCTGGTCGATGAGAAAGACAGTGTCGCTATTCGTCTGTTCGATAATGAGTTAGAGCAGCAAAAAATGATGTGGCGCGGACAGCGTCGCCTGTTGCTGTTGAATATTCCGTCGCCAATCAAGTATCTGCACGAGAAGCTACCGAATAAAGCCAAACTCGGTTTGTACTTCAATCCCTACGGCAAAGTGCTGGATCTGATCGATGATTGTATCGCCTGTGGCGTCGACAAGCTGATGGCGGCGGCGGGCGGTCCGGCGTGGCAACAAGAAAACTTCGAACAACTGCGTGACAAAGTGCGTGCAGAACTCAATGAGACGGTGGTGACCATCGCCAAACAGGTCGAGCAGATCCTGACGTCGGTGTTTAATATCAATAAGTTCCTCAAAGGCCGCGTGGATATGTCACTGGCTTTGGCGCTGTCTGATATCAAAACGCAAATGAGTGGCTTGGTGTATCGCGGCTTTGTGACGGGCAATGGCTATCAACGACTGGCTGATACGTTGCGTTACCTGCAGGGTATTGAGCGCCGTCTGGAGAAACTGCCAGTTGACCCGCACAGCGATCGTGCGCGGATGCTGAAAGTGCAGGCGGTGGAACAGGCGTGGCAGACATGGCGTAACAAGTTACCGCCGCAACGTCAGGATGATGCCGACGTACAGGCTATTCGCTGGATGATTGAAGAGTTGAGGGTGAGCCATTTCGCGCAGCAGTTGGGTACACCGTTCCCGATCTCCGAAAAACGTATTTTGCAGGCGATGGAGCAGATAGGTTAATACGTATGCCGGTGCGCATTTATGCGCACCCTACAAAATACGGCATCGATTTTTGTAGGGTCGCCATTTATGGCGACCGTCAGGCGGTTATTTGGCTAACTCTTCGAGGCGGTCTTTAAACGAGGTCACTGCAATCGCTCGGTTATCCGCGCGGTAGCGGTCAGCGGGCGCTGGTGCCGAACTTTGCACGGCAATCAACTGCCAGCCATCAGCGGTTTTCAACAGCAGCGGTGATCCGCTATCGCCCGGCAGGGTATCACACTGGTGCGACAGCACCGCGCGCTGTGCCCAACCGGTAATCAAACAATCACTGTGCGAATAGAGCGTATCCAGGTGATCCGCCGGATAGCCAGCCTGCGTCACTTTGCGCTCGGTGGTTTTGAGGGCATCGGTCAAATCACTGCGTGAACCGTCAAACAGCGGAATCGGTACAATGCCCGATGGCGGGTTATGCAGTATCACCAATCCATAGTCGTAAGGAGCGGCACCCGGCGGCACGATCCAGCCTTCACCATCTGCCTGTAATTTACGGGCTAAAGAGGGTTCGACGCGCGCGTCAATATCATGAATCTCGTAACGCCAGCCCTTAGATCCCGCCATAAAACGCAGCGCAACGGGTTTATCGAATTTTCCTGGCGGGGCCAACAGGCAGTGTCCGGCGGTTAAGGCCAGATGCGCAGAAATCAGGGTGGCGGTGCACAGGTTGCCGCTTTCGGTCTCTAACTGACCAATGGCGTCCCAGGGGGCGGCGCTAACATCGGTGATCGCTTTGCGGTGATCTTTGCCAAAAAAGAGTGTTTTGATGTCTTCCGGGCTTGGCCCATCTTCATCATCGGCATGTGCTGTGAGGTTGAAACTGAAAATACCAACTAGAAACAGGATAGCCAGGCGCATAGTTCTCTCAATGGCGAGAATAAAAAGAGGTTATTGTCATCACGCGTGAGCGGTAACTATAGTCGGAGAGCGGGAAAAAAGGGAGAAATATTGGAGTAATCAGCACGCTACAACGACTAGATAAAAAAACTGGCTGCAACGATGCCACACAGTATCATCACAATCAGGATAATTTCGAAGCGATAGCGACGCACCATTTTTCGCTACTCCAGTAAATAAACACCCGGCATAACCGGGTGTTTTTTAAATATTAATGCGGTGTTGGCGCTAAGAGCCGAACTTATTTAGCCGCTTTTTTCACTTTGTGATGCTTTTTAGCAGCCTGAGCTTTCTGAGCTGGTTTAGTTACTTTTTTGTGGTGCTTTTTAGCAGCCTGAGCTTTCTGTGCAGCTGGCTTGGTTCCTTTTTTGTGGTGCTTTTTAGCAGCCTGGGCTTTCTGTGCAGCTGGCTTGGTTGCTTTCTTGTGGTGCTTTTTAGCAGCCTGGGCTTTCTGCGCAGCTGGCTTGGTTGCTTTTTTGTGGTGCTTTTTAGCAGCCTGAGCTTTCTGTGCAGCTGGGGCTTTCTTAGCTACTTTTTTGTGTTTCTTAGCTGCCTGCGCTTTCTGGGCAACTTTTTTATGGTGAACAGCTTTATGCTTAACCGGTGCTGCGGTAGTAGTAGCGGCGGCAGCCGGAGCAGCAGTTGTCTCAGCAGCGAAAGCAACAGAAGACATACCCATAGCAGCGGCGATCACCAGTGCAACTAATTTTTTCATCGCAAAATCCTCGAACTATTTTTTCATGTGTAGCCCACTGCGGGGCCGGTGAAAGAACTATATGAAAAACAATTCGGTCTTTCCGTGAGGCATTGGTATCGGCGTGTAACGGAATGTACAAAGCAGGGTAAAGGATGTGAAAAGGGCGGCCTGACTGGCCGCCGCGCAGTTTACTCAGAGAGGTAGCGTTGTTCAAGGTGCTGGCGGAAATAGTGCGGATTCAGTGCTTCTCCTGTCGCATTGATCAGCAACTGCTGCGTAGGGAAGCGGCTGCCGTGTTGCCAGATGTTCTGCTGTAACCAGTCAAAGACTGGCTGCAACTCGCCGTTGAGGATCAGTTCATCCACCTGTGGAATCGCCCGCTTCACCGCCTGGAACAGCTGAGCGGCATACATGGCGCCCAAGGTATATGTCGGGAAGTAACCAAAGGCACCGTCGGTCCAGTGAATATCCTGCATACAACCGTCACGGTAATTGCCACGGGTGTCAATGCCGAGCGATTGCTGCATCTTTTCGTCCCACAGCGCAGGGATATCTTCAACCTCAATGTCACCTTCAATCAGCGCGCGTTCAATCTCGTAACGCAGGATCACATGCGCCGGATAACTCAGTTCATCTGCATCAACACGAATAAAACCGGGTTTGACACGTTGGGTCTGGCGAATAAAGTTGCTGACTTCCAGTGCGGGCTGATCCCCCATCAGAGCCACCACCTGCGGGTGAATGTGTTGCAGGAAGCTATTGCTGCGCCCCAACTGCATCTCCATAAACAGGCTTTGTGACTCATGCATCGCCGTGGAACGCGCATGGGCGACCGGCTGTCCCCGCCACTGTTGCGGCAGGTTCTGCTCGTAACGCGCGTGGCCCGTTTCATGGATCACGCCCATCATGGCACTGAGAAAATCGTTCTCGTTGTAACGCGTGGTAATGCGCACATCTTCTGGCACGCCGCCGCAGAAGGGGTGAGCGCTGACGTCAAGGCGACCATGATTAAAGTCAAAGCCGAGCGTCTTCATCACACTGAGCCCCAGTTGTTTCTGCGCTTCGATGGCAAAAGGACCAACAGGCGCCGCGATAGGGGTTTTCTGCTGTTTTGCTACGGCTTTTTGCAGCAAGTCTGGCAACCAGCTTTTTAACTCGCCAAACGTACTATCGAGTTGGGCGCTGGTCATGCCGGGTTCGAACACATCCAGCAAGGCATCATAACGGGAAACACCGGAGGCTGCTGCTCGCAACTGGGCTTCTTCACGGCTGAGTTTGACCACTTCTTTTAAGTTGGCAGAGAAGCCAGCCCAGTCATTGGCCGGGCGCTGCTGACGCCATGCATGCTCACAACGTGAGCCCGCCAGCGATTTCGCTTCCACCAGCGCTGCGGGCAGGATTGTCGCCTGCTGCCACGCACGTTGCATTTCACTGAGGTTGGCCTGCTCAACGTCGTTCAGAGATTCCTGCTGTGCAGCATCGAACAAACCGCCGAGACGCTTATCGGTCAACAGTTCATGCATGAAGACACTCAATTCGGCCATGGCTTCGCCACGTGCCTGACTGCCGCCCGGTGGCATGGTGGTTTGCATATCGACGCCAGCGATAGCGCCCAGGTGACCGAAGCGCGATAAGCGCTGGAATGTACGGCTAAGTTGCTGATAAGCGGATGTCACAGTTGAAGCTCCTTATGACGGTAAACGGGGCGGAATGTCTCGCAAGGGTAGATCAATCGGCCAGCAGAAGCGAACGCAGGCACCACCTAACGGGCTGCTCTCAATACTGACCTGTCCCTGCAGCGCTTGCGCGATAGAGTGAACAATCGCCAGGCCTAAACCACAGCCGCCCGTGGCGCGGTCGCGACTGGGGTCAAGACGCACGAACGGTTCAAACACGCGTGCGCGCTCTTCCTGAGGAATGCCTGGACCATCATCTTCTACCTGTAAATTAGCCATCGCGCCGTCAAACCACAGGCTGACGCGCAATCGCTGTTGGGCATAGCGCAGGGCATTATTGACCAGATTATCCAGCACGCGTTCCATCAGGCGAGTATCCGCTGCACCGACATTTTCCAGTTGCGGAATATCCAGCGCGATCTGCGCCTGCGGATTCATGGTTTGCACATCTTCGATATGCAGCCGCAACCATTGGGCAAGGTCGAATGACTGCAAATTGAGGTCAACACGCGGGCGATCCAGGCGAGCGTAGGTGAGTAATTCTTCGATCAGGCTCTCTAACTGGCCCACATCGCGGTTTAACGCGGCGGACTCCGCTTCACTCAGGTTATCGCTCATTTCTAAGCGATAACGTAATCGCACTAACGGCGTACGCAACTCGTGCGCGATGCCATCAATCAACTGTTTCTTACTGGCGACCAGCGTATTGATGTTATCCGCCATTTGGTTAAACGCCACGCCCAGGCTATGCAGGCTAGACGTGCTTTCAAAATGGGTTCGCACATCCAGTTCACCGCGACCAAAGCGCTGTGCCGCTTTTTCCAGGCGCTGCATCTCCTGCCAGTGCGGCCGCAGCCAGATAAACACCGGCAGCGCCAGTGACATTCCGATAAAAGCCAGTAAGGCGATATCGAGGATGCGCATTTGGTGCAGATAGAACAGGTACGGAATCGGGCCGACAGAGAGCACATAATGGCTGCGTGGAATATGCTGCAGGAAGGTGTACTGATCGTCCTGGGCGACAATCTCACCTGCGCGCAGGCGACGCATGTCGGCTTCATCCAGTTGATACTTGCTCATCGGTTCGATATGTAGCTCAAACGACAGATCGAGATCGAGATTGCGGATGGTTTTATTCCAGTCACGCGGCGGGATCTCGCGCAGTTCGCTGCGCATCAAAAACAGCGAGCTGGCCATCAAGTCATTCATCGACTGACGACCGGCACGTTCAGCAGTGAACTTGTACACCAAACCGACCAGCAGCGTCATCACCAGAAAACAGACAAACAGCAGCAAATAGAACTGAATGAAGAGCTTTCTCATGCGGAGCGAGTATCCCAGGCCTGTGGTGCGAACAGATAACCTTTATTACGGATAGTTTTGATGCGGAACGGTTCGGTGGCGCTGTCATAAAGCTTCTTACGCAGGCGCGAGATCGCCACATCAATACTGCGATCCATGCCGTCATAGGTCACGCCACGTAACGTTTTCAGCAGGGCATCACGATTCAATATCTGCCCAGCATGGGTTGCCAGCTCCCACAGCAAATCGAAATCAGCTGTAGACAGCGTGATATTTTCCTCGAACAGCGTCACCTGACGATTCAGTGAATCTATCGTCAGTGAACCAAAGCGCAGCACGCGTTGTGAGCTCTGCACGGCGGGCGCCACTTCCGGCTGCACACCTTGCGCCTGGCGCAGGTGCAAACGCAGTCGCGCCAGCAGTACGGCAGGCGGCGTGGTTTTCAGAATGTAATCGTTGGCACCCATTTCCAAAGCGAGGATGTGGTTCATATCGCTATCGAGTGAGGTCAATAACACGATCGGGCCTTGCCAGTGGGCGCGAAGATCGCGGCACACCGTCATGCCATCTTTGCCGGGAAGCATAATATCCAGCAAAACCAGATCGGGGTCGACCTCAAGAATGGTGGCTTCTGCGCGGTCACCGCGGGTTTCAACCGTGACTTCAATATCGTGGCGGCCAAGGTAAGCGGCGATCAGTTCGCCCACTTCTGGCTCATCTTCCACATAGACAATTCTGTTCATATTTCTCTGCGCGTGATGAGAATGACAGCAGCATAACTTTTCCTGGTCCTGAGCTCTACGCTATCGCACGAAATATCCCTCTCTGACTGGTATGTTCCCAGGGAAATGTGCCATTATTAGCGGCGCGTTGTAGCGCAAGGTTCGGAACCGCAATAAAAACCAGGAGGAGTGCGAGGGTGTCTGATAAAGAGCTGGCTTCAGCCGGATACAGTGACCGCATCTGCTTCAATTACAGTGATTTTCTCTCCGCTTCCTGCAAAAAACGCTGGAGTTTTGTCGATGCCATTTACGGCGTGATGCCCATCTTTGGCATGGTGACGCGTAAATCTGCGCATGGCTTAGCGGCCAGTGACGATCACCTCAAAGAATTAGCATTACAAATCATTTCAACACAGGTCAGTGACGAGATAAACATCGCTCGACTCATCACCTTAGCTGAACAGCAACACATCAGTCGTTTCGATATCCAGTTACCTTATCCTTTGTCAGCGGAGCAGCTTGACGCTATCCATCAGGAATACCGTAAAGCGCTCAATCTGACACAGCAGGATGACCTGCTGTGTGTTTCTATTCCGGTACAACCCCACTAATTACTGCGTGAGCTGCCATACCGCAGGCAGTGAAGCCGCCATCAGCAAGACAATCGCAATGCGCTCCAGTTGTGATAACACCTTGTCACTGCGACCGCCGCGTCGCGCATAGAGGAACAGCAGTAATCCCGGCGCATACAACACCACGGAAAGTAGCAGATGCAGCGGGCCAGAAGCATACAGCAGCCACACCCCATAGGCGCTGGCACCGATGCCGGTGATCATCGCCAACGGTTTGTTCTGCCCGCGCACCACTTTAATCAGATATAACCCGACCAGCAGATAGGGCACCAGAATCATCTCTGAAGCAATGGTCAGCAAGGTGTTGTAGTCGGCACCGGTGATGGCGATCAGGATCAGACACAGCTGCACGCTGCCATTAGTGAGCCATAATGAGGCGGCGGGCGAGTTGTGGCGGTTCTGGCGTGCAATAATACGCGGAAAAGCGCCTTGCTGCGCGGCGAGGAAGGGCACTTCGGCTGCCATAATGGTCCAGCTCAGATACGCACCGCACACGGAAATGATCAAGCCTACGGCGATCACCGCATTACCCCAATGCCCCATTAATTGCTGCATTAATCCTGCCATGGAAGGGTTACGCATCTGTGCCAATTCAGCGCGCGGTACCACACCTAATGACAGTAGCGTCACCAGAAGATAAACCAGCAGCGCTGCGATCACTGCGAGCATGGTAGCGCGTCCAACATCTTTCTTATGACGCGCGCGTGCAGAGACCACCACGGCGCCTTCAACGCCGATAAAGACCCAAAGCGTGATCAGCATGGTTTGTTTGACCTGCTGCCACAGCGGCTGCACGAGCGTCAGCCCACTGAAATCCACGCTGAAACGATCGTAGTTGAAGGCCAACAGCGCCAGCACCACAAACAACAGCAACGGCACCAGTTTGCCCAAGGTGGCCAGCAAATTAATGCTGGCAGCGGTTTGTACGCCGCGCAATACCAGGAAATGCACCAACCACAGCAACACCGAGGCACCCAGCATCGCTTGCCAGGTATTGCCATCACCAAAGACTACGTAATCCGGTGTGTCGGTGAAGAAACTCAGTGCCGAGAAGACGATCACCAGATAGGAGACGTTCGCGATCACCGCGCATAACCAGTATCCCCACGCGGAGCAAAAGCCCATTAGCTCGCCAAAACCTGCCCGTGCGTAAGCAAAGATTCCGCCATCCAGCTCGGGTTTCATACGTGTCAGCAACAGCATGGCCAGCGCAAGAAAAATGATCCCCACGCCCGTAATCAACCAACCAATCAGCAAGGCGGCGGGTCCCGCTACGGCGGCCATATTTTGCGGCAGGCTAAACACCCCTGCGCCCAACATTGAACTGAGTACCAGCGCGGTGAGTGCACCAAGACCTAATTTTTTATCCAAAACGCCATTCCTGAGCAGCATAGTATGCTGGGTAGTGACTATTCCGCTGGAGAGTATCGTGGCAATAAGCCGAGTTTGAAACGGAATACCCTAAAAACAGGCGAGGGATTTTACGGAGAGCGAACAGGGAAGGCAATGCAGGATTATGCAAATCTGCGCACAGACTATGCAAACAGAAAGCAGGGCGACAATTGCCGCCCTACATCGGTATTACTTGAACAGATCGGCAGTCACAGTCAGGTTGCCGCCACTCTGGCTCGACCACTGACGGGTGATGTGATAGTACTTCGCACCTTTGTCCGCAGCGCGTTTTGCCACGGCTTCAGACACTTCCGTTGGTGTACCGAAGTGGTCAGAGAAGGTCACGGTATCAAACGGCTGCATTTGCGCCGCGGTGATGGCATTCACTTCCTGAACGCTGCGACCATCTGCCAACTTCACGGTATAACGTTGGCCGGTAGAGCTCTGGGTTTCAAAGAAACGACCCACGCTACGGCTTGGTGTATCGGAAGAGGCTACGCCCGGAATGGCGACTTTCTTCGCTTCTGCGCCGCCTGCTGCCAGCGCTGCTTTACCGGCTTCTGAATCGGCAGGGATGGAGTCAGAGACGTTCTGTACCTTACGCTCTGGCGCATCGGCTTTATAAACGTAAGCCGTGATGTATTGGTTGCCGCCGTTGTTCGCATCAACCTGACGCACAATAAAGAAGGACGCTGCGCCTTTTTCTTTAGCTTGTTTGGCAATGGCATCATTCACGTCGGGCTGGCTGGAGAAGAAACCACTGACGGATACGGTATCGAATGGCTCTAAGCGATAGGCTTCTGCTTTAGGCAACTCTTTCACGCCATTAAACATACGATACTGGGTGGACTCATCCGCTTTAGGTGCATTGGCTTTGTACAGGTCTGCCGTTACACGCCAGTTACCGCCGTTGCCATTGGTGTCATTGATACCTTGCACATAGAAAGAGTCAGCGCCTTTCTCATCGGCGGCTTTGGAGATGGCATCAGTGGCATCACCGATGGCATTGAATCGACCGCTGATATTAATACGTTCGAATGGCTTCAACGCGGCCGCTTGTTCTGGCGTCAACTCTTTGGCAGCAAATGCATTTGCTGCCAGCAGAGATAACAAGGTGGACGCCAGAATGGTGTTCTTCAGCTTCATAAAAATGATCCTTCGCCTTACGCAAAATGAGTACGAAAACGTGCTGGACTCTTGATGTATAACAGATTAGCCGCTGATTATTGCATGTAATAATCAGCCTGTCTCAGCCAATTTATGCGCATAAGATTGACAATCACCGCAAATTATTCATCGACATGTCATTTGCCTATGCTATGGCTTTTTTTTAACCAGGTTACCACTAATTCTGGTAACGCATAGTGCCATAATGGTTAAAGTATTGTTAAATAAAGGTTTTTAAAAACACTTAATTCGACATGACACGATTTTGCGCAGCAGATTATTTTTTATTACGTCTTAAAACTAGTGGCAAAACGTGGCATTCAATCTTTGCATCTGAATATTTGAGTGAATGTCATAAGTGTGCGTTATCGCTGTGGATCACTTTTCACATTTTCAGTAGGTTATAAAGACTTTGTTACATTGCGCATTTTGCTCATAAAAAGCTGAAACGCTGTTTCAGCCTTATGGGCTTGTGCCACTTACAGAACCTCATCCTTTAATTGTTGAAAGGAAACAGTATGTTAATTGGGATACCCAAAGAAAGGTTAGCCAACGAGTCACGCGTCGCCGCGACGCCCAAGACCGTTGAGCAACTGATCAAGCTGGGATTCAGCGTAACTGTCGAACAGGGCGCGGGAATGCGTGCCAGCTTCGACGATGAAAGCTTTATCGCCGCTGGTGCCACTGTCAGCAGTACCGCTGATGTCTGGCAGTCTGACATTGTGTTAAAAGTGAACGCGCCTGATGATCAAGAAATTGAGCTGACGCGTGCCGGCAGCACGCTGGTGAGCTTTATCTGGCCAGCACAAAATCCGGCATTGCTGGAGAAACTGGCTGCCCGTCAGGTCACCGTGATGGCGATGGATTCTGTGCCGCGTATTTCACGCGCGCAGGCTCTGGATGCATTGAGTTCCATGGCGAATATCGCCGGTTATCGTGCGATCGTCGAAGCTGCTCACGAGTTCGGACGCTTCTTCACCGGACAAATCACCGCAGCAGGCAAAGTGCCGCCCGCCAAAGTGATGATCATCGGTGCGGGCGTTGCGGGTCTGGCTGCTATCGGTGCAGCAGGGAGTCTGGGTGCGATTGTCCGTGCCTTCGACACCCGTCCAGAAGTGAAAGAGCAGGTGCAGAGTATGGGCGCCGAGTTCCTGGAGTTGGACTTTGAAGAAGAAGCCGGTAGCGGCGATGGCTATGCCAAAGTGATGTCCGAAGCCTTTATTAAGGCAGAGATGGAACTGTTTGCTGCCCAGGCAAAAGAAGTCGACATCATTGTCACGACCGCCCTGATTCCGGGCAAACCAGCCCCTAAACTGATCACTGCAGAAATGGTTGCCAGCATGAAGCCTGGCAGTGTGATCGTCGATTTGGCCGCTGCCACCGGTGGTAACTGTGATCTCACCGTCGCCGATCAGGTTACCCTGACCAGCAACGGCGTGAAGATCATTGGTTATACCGATCTGCCAAGCCGTCTGGCGACGCAGTCTTCCCAGCTGTATGGCACCAACCTGGTCAACCTGCTGAAGTTGCTGTGTAAAGAGAAGAACGGCGAAATCACCGTCGACTTCGATGACGTCGTGGTCCGTGGCGTCACCGTGGTCCGCGAAGGTGAAGTGACCTGGCCTGCACCGCCAATTCAGGTTTCAGCCGCACCTAAAGCTGCGCAAGCCGCAGTTGAGCCGAAAGCCAAAGTGGAAGCCAAACCGGTGTCGCCTTGGCGTAAGTATCTGCTGCTGGCCCTGGCGATTGTGCTGTTCGCCTGTCTGGCCAACGTGGCACCGGCAGAGTTCTTGTCTCACTTCACCGTCTTTGCGCTCGCGTGCGTGGTCGGTTACTACGTGGTCTGGAACGTCAGTCATGCTTTGCATACCCCGCTGATGTCTGTCACTAACGCCATTTCCGGCATCATTGTCGTGGGTGCGGTATTGCAGATGGGCCACGGTGGCTGGGTGACGTTCCTGGCCTTCGTTGCCGTACTGATTGCCAGCATCAATATCTTCGGTGGTTTCACCGTCACCCAGCGCATGCTGAAAATGTTTCGTAAGAATTAAGGGGTAACAACATGTCTGGCGGATTAGTGACTGCAGCATACATTGTTGCCGCAATTCTGTTTATTTTCAGCCTTGCGGGTCTCTCAAAGCATGAGACATCCAAACAGGGTAATATTTTTGGTATGAGCGGCATGGCGATTGCTCTGCTGGCCACCATCTTCGGTCCGAACAG
>NZ_BBOC01000069.1:0-26731 GCF_001485335.1 Type-D symbiont of Plautia stali
GCTCAGGCAGCGTGAACCCCAGAAGCGATAGCCATCCTTGCGGATCAGCGTGGTCACATCGTTCTGGTTCAGTAGCCCGGCGTCGGTGGCCGGGTCCTGCAGGTCCCAGAACACGTCTTTTGAAATACCGGTGACGCCGTTCACGCCGACGTTCGACAGCGACTTATGCCAGCCCGTCTGTTCATCAATCTTGGCGCGCAGGCCCAGCGCACGGGCGGTGGCATACGCCGTCGCGTCCGCTTTCAGCACGGTGTCAAAGCTGATGAAGTCAGGCCAGATAAGCATGCCCTCGCGCTGGCTGAAGTTGGCGCGGTAGGCAATCGCCTCCTCCACGCTCTCACAGCCGTATGCTGACAGGTAGGCAAAGCCGCGCAGGCTCTGCGCCACGCTCAGCAGCTCGGTGGCAACGGCCTTGGTGTCGTGACCGGGCACGCCAAGGATGCGGGGCTTGACGCCGCACACCGACTGCGCGGCCAGCAGGGCTTTCATGCCGGTGCGCTGGCCGTTGGTCACGCCGCCGACGATGTTGGCCGTGGTTTCCGCCTCGGTCTGGCCCTGCGGCACGCGCACCACGACGGTGACGGGCTTTGACTGGTCGGCGATGGCGTCCAGCGAACGGGCAAGCGTACCGGATTCGCCCGCTTTACCGCTGGCGGTAAGTACGTCGGTCAGAAGTACCGGACGATTGAGCGGAAAGGTCGCCGCGTCGGCGTCGTCGCCGGTACAGACCAGACCGACAATCGCCGTGCTGACGGTGGTAATGGTTCGGGTGCCCTCGTTGATTTCCTCAACTCGCACGCCGTGGTGATAATCCTGTGCCATGTGGCGGTTCTCCTGTGAAGGGGTTCCGCTATGGTCATCGTTCGCTTTATCGCGCGCATCCGTCTGGCATTGTGTGAGAAATCACACAATTTTTTTTAATCGTACAGATGTGTTTAGTACCAGATATCAACAGAGAAAAGGGAGATGTTTATAATTAATCCTCATAAAAGTGACTAAAGGCGTTCTCCGCCAGATAAACAGCAGGACCGTAAAAAGGAGAGGATAATGAAACTGGCCCCGATGCATTTTCGTCTGCTATCCATTATGCAGGAGAGAGGCTCAGTTCCGGCGGACAAAATGCCCACGGTGATGGAGAAACTGGTAAGACTTCGACTGGCTGAATATTTCTATGGAGAAGAGTGGCGCAGAGTAAGCGAGCGTTCCCGACTGACACCAAGAGGACTGTGGGTTATCGCTGCCTACGATGCAAGGATAAAACTGGACCAGCAACGAAGTCAGTATCAGGGAAACGTTAAGCGGTGCGTAAAAACAGCGCCAAAAAATTGACATAAACCGATATCTGAATGACGCTTTAGTCGATTATAAATAAGCCTACCCGTACCAACTTTTGGGCCACGCGTGCTCCCGCGTGGCTTATTTTTTGGCAAAGTACACCTGGACAGACCTTCCTTTTTTCCAACCCCATTAAGAAAACTGTCATTTTCACTTAACAATGCAATGGTACTTTTCCCGGTGATTGCTGGAGCAATCTGCAATCTATTTCCTGTGTTATTTTTTTCCCCCGACACTATCCTTGCCGAGTGTCGGGTTTTTTTTATCTAAAAGTAGGCCGCCGGATGAATACATGCTGAAAAACTGGTCTGGTAAGGCTTTTTTCAATAAAATGTCCCTACAAAAATCAATGTGGGTTGACGAGACAATCTCACCTACTAAGATAGGCCTGAAACTAATAACAATTTTATTTTGAAATCCGCATTGCTATGCCGCGCCCCACCGCGCGGCTTTTTTTTGCATTGGTAATAACCCTGGTTATTGTTAACCTACAAACAATTAAGAAAATACCATTAACATTCTAAAGCCAGGATGTTATTGTTCAGGAGCGATTATCTTTGTCGCGAATTTCAATTTACGATTTTCCGCCCGGCATACCTGGTCAGGTTGCGGGATTTTTTTCTCACTTATTCGAAAATTAACGCCGCACTCAGCTCACCCACTATTTCACGACGTATTACCATAATTATGCCTTGTCAGGCCTTTGTGGCCAGATTACATCTGGTGCCGTTGAAACATCCATCGCCTGTAATTTCTGAAGATATTTCATCCATACGGTAAGCGAGGCCTTATCCAGTTCGGTAATGATACCGAGCATGAGCTGCGTCTGCCATGCCTGCGTGACGTTTCCCACCTCACTGATACGGGACGTTTTCTCGGCTTCTGCCGCTGCGATGGCTGCCTGCTGTGCCGCCGCCGTATCTGTCACCCATGCAATACCGCCCCACTTATCAAAGGCCGTCGCCGGTTTCAGTAAAGTGGTTCCGGCAGGGTAATCGCCCGGCAGCGAAACAGTGATGGCGTCGCCGGTCGCTGTGCTGTAAACCGTTTCACCGCGATGATCGACCACCTGCTGCCAGCTGCCGTCAAGAAACACACTCACCTGGCCTGGTTTCTCAGACGGTGGAACATTCACAGTTGAGTGCGCGGGGATGCCAAGTCCCTGCGTCAGAAACTCCTGACTGCTGCCGGAATAAAGTCCGGTTTCGGGATCAAAGTTATAAACGGTCAGAATGCCCGATGACTGCGCCAGCCCTTTCTCGTCAAGCATCACCTCTTTTTCATCGGCCATTATGCAGCCCTCACAATGTAGTTAAGTGCGACGTTTCGCGGACGGGTTTCGGTTGCGGTATTGCCGGATGCGCCACTGGTGGTCACCGTCTGCGTGTTATCAACGCTGTAGGTTGAATCAAGGCTACCGCGATCGCTGTCTGTTGTTCGCAGCGGGACCGCGACGGTGTGCGTGTGTTGCTGGAAAGCATGGGCCTGACTGCTGAGAAGCGTTCGCCCGCTGTCAGCGCCGCGCCCGTCATCCCACCCACGAATAAACTCACCGCGCAGATCGGGCAGGGTAAGCGAGGTATACGCTTTCGCCAGCTGCGGGTAATCCGTCGCGCTGAATGCGGCCCCGTTGCACTTCAGCCAGCCGGTGGGTGCTGTTGCTAAAGGCCACGGCACCGGCACGCCGACCGGCAGCGCCGAACCATCACCCAGCCCGAGGTTTTTAAGGAACGCGGACACATCGGCAATATCTGCGCCGTTCTTCGCGATATCCATTTTCCCGGCGAGCTTGTTCAGTACTGTCGTGGAAAAGTTCGCATCCCCACCCAGCGCGTCGGCCAGCTCCTTGAGGGTATCAAGCGCAGCGGGCGCGCCTCCTGCAAGTGCCGTCAGTGCGGCCTGAACAAAAGCAGTGGTCGCCACTTGCGTAGAGTTGTTGCCTGCCGCTGCGGTGGGCGCTTTGGGGGTGCCGGTAAAGGTGGGGCTGGCTTTGGGCGCGTACTGCTTGTGCGGATCGCTTGCCGCAAGATGCGCCGCCATCAGGCTGTCAGCGTACTGACGCACCTCCAGCACCTCATCATCCACATACTGGCGGGTTGCCAGCACCACGGACGGGTCCACCTTGAGCGTGACCGCATCGGTGCTGCTCACAATAATCAGCATGCGCAGCCGCTGCGTGCGCCCGCTGCCTTCCTGCAGCTGTGGCTTGTAAGTTTCTGCGGTATTACAGACCGCGATCAGCGTGCCATCGGCGTCAAACAGGCCCATTTCGCGGATCCAGAATCCGCCTTCGGTTTCCGGAATAATCTGCTCGGCGATTATCTGGCTGCCGTTGGCGGTGTCCACGGTGAGTGAATTCAGCGCGGCGCGGCGCACCTCACTGACCAGCTTTGTCTGGCTGGCGTTCGGCGTGGGCGTAACGCCGCCGCCGTCGCCCACGGCCATCTGCGTGATGTTCAGCTTAGTGCCAAGCGATACGGCGTTGGCAATCTTGGCAGCGCCAAGGTTGGTCACGATTGCATAAAATTTCTGTGTCATGGTCCCACTTCCAGCAGGTCGATTATGTGAACCGCCGCGCCCGTGTAGCTCTGGCCGCCGACGGCGATAATGTCAGGGGTATAGGGATAAACGGTCAGATCGTCACCGTCATAGCTGGCCGCCCCCACAAAGCACTGACCGCCGCTCTGCAGGTTGATGGACATGCCGAGCATATGGCGGCTGCAGGGCTTGGCGTCGCTGATTAACCGCTCAAGCTCCTGATAGGTGTCTTCCGTGATGCCCTGCTCTTGCACGCCGATGTCCAGGCGGAAAGTGCCCGGCGCTTCGTTGTTGTTCCACCACTCAATCACGCGGATCAGGAAACCAAACGGCTCGACGACGCGCCGGATAGCGCTGATGGTGCCCTTGTGCTGATGGATGTAAAACGCATCCTGCACCACCTGCCGTTTGACGCTCTCGCTCCAGCTCTCGTCCCAGCGGTCTACCGAAAACGCCCAGGCGAGATACGGCAGAAAGCTCACCGGGCAGGTGGCCGGATTCCACAGCTCGCGCAGCGGCACGTTTAAGCCGGTAATCCCGCTGCACGCCTCGGCCAGACGGCGCTCAAGCGCAGAGGAACCCGGCGGCAGCAGGCTCTGACTCATGCCAGCACCTCATCATCCGCCACCGACACATCGGTGCCCGTGCAGTTGCCCGCCTGCGTGCGGTCCATGATGATGTCCGCCGCCGGTTCGATCATTTCCACCCAGTCCACTCCGGCCACGCGTAACACCGCCCCGTAAGACTCCCGGCGCACGCTGCGTCCCAGCTTTTTCTGCTCGGTGAGATAGGTGGCGAGCTTCGCGTTTGCCGCCTCAAGGCAGGGAGCGGCAGCCACACCGTCGAACAGGTGCAGCTTTGCCTTAACGCTGTAGCTGTGGATGGTGGCCCCCTGCACGGACACGCGGTCCGCCACCGGGCGCACGTTCTCGGCATTCAGCGCGGTGTTCACTGTGGTCAGTAAATCCGCCGCCGCCGTGCCGTCTCCCTCGCGGCTGAGCACCGTAATCACCACCGTGGCCGGTGTCGGGCTGGTTGCGGACACGTCCTGCACCCGCCCATCGGCGCTTTTGGCGTGAAACTCATAGGCCGCCGTCGGTCCAGCCACGCTCAGCCCCTCAAAAGCCTCCGGCACGCGCACGCGCAGCGCGTCGTCTGATTCCATCACCGCCTCGACCGGCGGCACGACGTCCGGGTTGGCCGGGGTAACAATCAGTCGCTGCACGTTGCTGCGCGCGGCCAGCTGGTCGAGATCGCTGCCGAGCGCATAGGCCACCATGACGGCCTGTGCCGCCTCATTAATGCGCTGGCGCAGCAGGATTTCCCGGTAAACGCTTTCCTGCAGCGCCTTCACAATCGGATCGGACTCCAGCGCCAGCACGCGACGCACCGCCGCCTGTTCGTCCGCCGGATAGAGCGCTATCAGCGCCTCTTTGCGCTCAGCCAGCAGCGTTTCAAAGTCCGGCACCTCAATCACTTCCGGCGCGGGCAGCTGCGAAAGGTCAATTACCGCCACTTTTTTCTCCTGTTGAAACGGACATGGCAACCGGCGAGCCGTCATCGCGCTGGCCGGTCAGCTCAACCACCATGGAGCCGTCCATGGCGGTGGTAATGTTTACGGTGCTGAGCCTGATGCGCGGCTCCCAGCGGCTGAGCGCGGTATACACCGCCGCCATCACCTGCAGGCGGACGACATCGTTCTGCGTCTGGTCGATAAAGGACGACAGCAGCGAGCCGTATTCCCGGCGTGCCACGCGGCTGCCCTCCGGCGTCATCAGGATATCGCGCACGCTCTGGCGGATGTGCTCAATGTCCGTCACCGCTTCGCCGGTTTCACGGTTCATGCCGAGATACATCACTGCGGACCTCCTGACATATCGCCGCCGGTCTTCACCTTGTCGTGCAGGTGCTTGTCTGCCACGACGCCGTTAGAACTCATCGACCCACCACCCTGCGTCACGTCACCGTTCATTACGGTGTCGCTGTTAATCTGCGTCTGGTCAGCCGTCACACCAAACTGGCCCGTTTTAACCTGAAACCCTTCCTCAGCTTCTACCAGTACGCTTTTGATGTTCTTAATCAGCAGCTGGCCGGTTTCGGGGTCATACTGAAACCATCCGCCGTCCTTGAAGACGGTTGTGCTGCCGCTTTCGGAATAATCAGGCGGCGGGAAGGTATCGGAATAAATGGCGGGCAGCGCAAAGGCGGTTTCAAGGTTGCCGCCGAGGCTCAGCAGCACGACCTGCTCACCGACGGACGGACTCCACGCCGTGCGTGTCTCACCGGCGCGCGTGGTAAGCCAGTTAATCCAGTTGGTTTCAAGGTCGCCCGTTTTCACCCGGCACAGCCAGTTAGCCTTATCCACCTCTGACACGGTGCCGGTGCGGATAAGGTTGGTGATGAGGCGCATTATTTCAGTGAGTTTTTCGTTCATACCGGGAGAGTGTCAGCAATGCCACGCATCGGCACCCGCCGGGCATTGTCTGGCGGATGGCACAATGAAACCCGCAGTTAAAGGAGGCAGGCATGGTGGTTTATCAGGTCAGCGTGATGGCGCACGGACCGGTGCGCATACGCAAGGTGCAGGAAGGCGACATCAGCGGCGAGGTGGTATTTCTGTTTGGCGAAAAAGCGGCGCGCATCTTTGAACAGATCACGCGCGAAGGAATAAGCGTCATTGAGGACAACCCGGAGCTTGCGCACATACTGGATTTCACGCACGGCAGGCCGATCAGGGAAACGGTAGCAAATGCCCATCCCGGCGTACACGCGGTGATATTCGGGTAATAACCCGGCTTACTCGCTGAGCCAGCGCAGCAGAGTTTCCCGCAAGGTATTGTCCACCTCGCTGCTGATACCTAGCAGCGGGCGCTCGGCGTACTTCACCGTGGTACCGCGACGGTTCACCCGGTCCCGCAGACCATAATGGTGCACGCGGGCAAGGTGCTGAACCGCAGGCACAAACGACACGTCGGCGGCGTCATCGGTGGCCTGCGCCTTCAGATATTTCGCGGTTTTGAGCTTTGCGAACATGGCGCGGCGGATGCGCCCCTTTTTACTGCGGGGGGTGACGCGGCGCGGCTCCCACGCGGTGCCGTCCGGCGAGCGCTGCGCGGTGATGTTCGCCTGCTGAATGCGGCGCACGTCGCGCGCCACCTCGCGCAGCATCTTTTTACGGGCCGCTGGCTCAAGCTGCGCCAGCAGCGCATCCAGCCAGGCGTCCACCTCATGCAGTTCAGCCACGTTTCACCGTCCAGAACTCCTCCGGGGTCTCCGGCTCCTGAAGGGCCTCAACGCGGGTTTTGCCGTCAACGGTGGTTGCCACGACGCGCTCGGTCAGCTTCAGGTCCATGCTGATGTCGCAGCGGTCATTACCCAGAATATCCACCTCGAATGAAAACAGCTTTTCCCGCTGGTCGCTGTTCTGCAGCGCGTCCGGCTGGTTTTCCCTGAGCCAGAACATCACCGGCGCCATCAGCAGGTTCTGATCGCCGGTAAAGTCGGTAATGACGATATTCAGCGTATAGCGGTATTCCCACGACAGCGAAGCGGCGGACGTGGCGACAAGCTGGCCACTGTCCACGAACAGGTGAAGCCGGTCCGGGTTTTCCGCCACGTAGGGCACGGACTTATTCAGGGCGCTGCGTAAGGACTGCGGCTTGTTCATCGTCTTTTTCCTGACAGCTGATAATGGTGTCCACCTTATCGGCGCACGCCGCCCAGGCGGCCTCGGTTTCGTCCAGCAGCGCGTTCAGATCGCCGTTACTGCGCGGCCCTGCCGGGTCCAGCTGGCAGCGGGTGATTTTGGGACAGCCACTCACGGTAAGATTCACCTCCGGCGAGGGCCGGTCGCTGGCGCAGCCGGACAACAGGATCAGGCAGAGGGGTATCAGCCCAGCGGCGAAGGTCTTCATTTTCACGTTTCATTTCCTCAATAGTGCGCTGCCGGTCGCGCAGCAGCTTGCCGTTCTGCTCGGCGGCAGCGTACAGCTGCGTCTGCGCGCGGCTGCTGGTCTGCGTCAGGATATTAAGCGCAATCAACTGGCCGTTTTTCTGCGACAGCTTTTTGCCCTGGCTCGCTATCGTGGTGGCCTGCGTATCGATGCGGCTGTGCGCGGTGCCGAGCCGCCACGACTGCACGCCCAGCAAGGCCATCACCACAACCAGCACCACAACCAGCGCGCGGATCATGCTGTGGCCCGCTCAAGCTCGGGCCTGAGCAGCCCACGCTGAAACACGGCCAGCAGGCTGACCAGCGCCGTGAGCTTCCAGCCCGCGCCCCACATCACCCCGGCGATAAACACGCGGTGATACCACCTGAGCGGCACGCGCTCGGCCAGCCGTGCGAACCGCATCAGCCAGGCAAACACCCGTTTCCGGTCACCGCCGGTCAGGGTGCAGGCATACAGCCCGCCAAAGCTCACCAGCATCCACGCGATAAAGTCGGCCCACATCAGCGCCGCCACCGGATAGCCTGCGTAGCTGTCGTGATAACCGCTGACCAGCGTCAGCAGGGTGGCGAGTAGCGCCGTAAACCACCACGTTTTCAGTAACTGCATGTCACACTCCTTTCAGGCACCATGCCAGCTCACGCTGACGCCGGTTGTCGATACCCTGATTAAATACGCCTTTGACGTACACCCAGCGCGGCAGCTGATAGCACGCCTCGCGCCACTTACCCTGTTTCAGCAGCACCACCATGGTTGAACCGCAGGCGTTGCCGGTGCCGACGTTGAACGCCAGCGACACCAGCGCGTCATAGACCTGCTGCGGCATGGAAACTGCCACGCAGCGCGCCAGTGCCGCCTCGACGCGTAACACGTTGGTGATGAAATTCCCCGCCGCCAGCCGCTCGGTAATGCTCTTACCCGGCACCACGCCGGACGTGTTACCGATGCCGTCGGTCCACGTTCCCGCATCGCACTGGTAGGGCTTCAGGCGGCACCCCTCAGCGTCGGCGATAAGCCGCAGCCCCTCCGGTGAGGTGTGCAGCTGCTGAAAGCCCGGCAGCGTGGCGGCGATGGCCAGCACCGCGCCGACGGCGCAGCGCTTAACGGTTTGCAGATTCATAGTCCTCCCGCGTGATGCGCCCGCGCGCCAGCAGCTGATAGGTTTTGTGCTTGTAATACCAGCTGATAAGCGCCATCAGCAGGCCGATAAGCACTCCGGCGACGGTAGACACGTCCTTGAGGTTCATGCCACCGAGCCACGCCATCACCACCGCAATGCACCAGGTGATAAAGGTGCTGATTTTCTCCCACATGATTCAGTCCCAGAGCTGGACGGCCTGCACGGTGGCCGTTGTTGTCACGTCCGGCAGCTCCACCTCCAGCCCGTGCGGCAGGATGGGACCGTACCCGGCCAGCCCCGGATTTGCCTGTAAAACCTGCTCGGTCACGCCCTGCGTGCGCCCGTAGTGACGCCAGCAGAGCGCGTCCACCGTGTCGTACTGATGCGCACGCACTTTCATCAGATAAGCTCCACGGTGCAGTGCGGCAGGTTCTGCACGCGGCTGATGGCCCAGCGGGCGTCACGCCACAAATCGCCGGTGGCGTCCGCCAGCTCCTCGCCGCGCTTCACGGCGGCAGCGGTGGCGTCAAAGTCCTGATAGCGCTCGTTGAGCACCGCGCGGGTCCAGCACCACACCGCATTCTGATAGTGATGCAGTCGGGCGCTCTCACCGGCCAGCATCTCTCCCGGCACGTCGGCCAGCAGGTTATAGCCGCGCAGCTCCTGCTGCTCGCGCCACGGATACAGCTCCGCGTTGACTTCTGACATCGCGGTGAGCACCACCTGCCGCAGGCGCTCCGGCGTCACGGTGCCGTCAACGCGCATTGACACGCGAAACTTCGCCATATCAACGTCGGGCCAGAATGAATTGTTGGGGATAACGTCCGGCGCTCCCGTCGCCTTCTGCGGCGCTACGAATTCCATAACTTGCTACTCCTGAAAAGGGTGGGCGGTGGACGGGGTTTTGATGAGGCTGAAGCCTGTCGCCACCCCGTGCCGCCCCGCGCGTGGGCACGTCCGGTTATCAGCTGGCGTTGCGGATTTTCCGCGCCAGCTGCTCAATGTCTTTTTTTACGCCGCACTTCTCGTCAAGCTGCAGCGCGCGGGTCAGGTGATTCAGTGCGGACGCCGGGCTGCTCTCAGTGAGCAACCATCCGATGGACTTGTGCAGGCGGGCTCGCGACTGGTCCGGCATATCCAGATCGCCAATCACGTCGAGCGTCTGCAGCAGCAAATCCACGTCAAACTCCGCGTTTGCCAGCAACGCATTTTTCGCGGCATCGGCCATTTCCTCGGCCAGCACCGTCTGCGTGTTGCGGTTGCCAATCGGCATTGACCACGCGCGACGGATGGCATGGCGGCCAATCGCCAGCGCCCCGGCATAGTCCCCGGCGTCAATGCGCCAGAGCATGACGAACATCACCACGTCATCCTGCTGTTCGGCCTCAGCGGCCAGCACGCCGTCCACCCACGGGACATACCGGGGCAGCACTTCTATTTTGATTTCGGCTTTTTTCACGGTGGACTGAATGCCCTTGAGGCGGCGGCGGTCTTCACCGAGCTGCATCAGCATCAGCTCATAGCCGCTGGCGTGGCGAACACTGCCGCCCTGACGGGCGGCCTGTTCAGCCTGAACGCGCTGGCGGTGCTGCCGGGCGGGACTCAGGCTCATTCGTTACTCTCCGGTGTCGGTAGTGGCGGGCGCGGAGAAATCACCGATTTCGATGTTTTCAACCAGCGCGGCGCAGCGGTAGTCTTCCACCACGTAGGCCTCGTTGACCGATTCGAAGTTTTCGATGCGGTCACGTTTCGGGTTGTCAATGACCGAACGGCGGCGGGTGTCTTCCTGCCAGTACACGGACAGGTTGTCCAGGCGGGTGATCAGCACGGCCTTTGGCGGGAAGAACGGCGCGCGTACCGCCTGCAGGCCGCCCATGCGTTTCTGACTGATGATGAGGTCAGCCGCCAGCTTCTCGGTGTTGGCCTGCTCGCTGTTAACCAGCGGGAAGTACTTATCGGACAGCAGCTCGCGCCCGCAGATCACCACCAGTTCGTCATCGTCCTGGAAGATAGGATCGATAAGCTCATTAACCGCATCCATCACCAGCGCGTCGAGGTTGACATAAGCGCCACCCTTGCCGACCTTAACCGGCGCGGCGGTGGTCGCGCCGTCTTTGGTGGTGCTGCCCATCACGTTATCCGGTGCATCTTCGCGCAGCTTCTGCAGCCAGCCCTTGTTCACGTCCTGCAGCATCGGTTTCTTCACGCGGTCCGAGGTTTTGGCACGCTTCTCACCGTTAAAGCCGATGGTGATGCGGTCCAGCGCCTGACGCTTCACGATGGCGTCGCGGATGCGGGTCTGGAAGTCCTGAAACTTCGCCCACATGTCCAGCTTGGCGTAGGTGATCGCGGTATCAAAGTTGGTCTGTTCGCACTTGTACTCAACACCGCTCATTTCGGTCGGGTCGGTAGGCTCGCGGTCCTTCGCGGAGGTGTCCGTGGTGCCCGCGATGGAGCCGCCGATGCCAAGGCCCAGCAGCTGGCCGGACTGTTCGCTGACGCCGACCACGTTGACCAGCGTCAGGAACGCGGCGGACTGCTGAATGGTGTCTTCCAGCGTCTGCGCCACGGACGGTTCAACGTTGAACTTGCTCGCCAGCTCCTCGACCGGCACGCCGTTCAGGGTGGCCAGCTGCGTCAGGTAGGCGTTAAACGCAAAACGGGTGTTCTTTTTCATGGGGTGTGCTGCTCCTTTAGCAGTTGGTCAGTTGTGCCGCTGGCGTGTTGCCACCCGGCGTTCGCTGGCGAAAATCTTTGCGACTGTCTTCACGCTCCAGCTGTGATTTCAGCTCGGTGAACGCTTCGCGCTGCGCCTTCAGGTCATCCAGCTGTTCGTTCAGCGAGGTTTCCAGCTGGCTCAGGCGCTCCGCCTGCTCGCCCAACGCCTTGTCGGTGCGGGTGCTGTAACATTGCTGTTCGGTGGCAATCAGTTCAACCGCCTGATGCACGTCGCTGAAGCGCGCGGCATCGGTCTGCTGCTGCTTGCTGAACATGGCTTTGATACGGGTGAACAGCGCGGGCTTTTCTTCCGGCTTGTCTTCCAGCTCAATCACCGTTTCGGTGGCGGCGGTAAAGAGGTTGTCCGGGTGCTGCTTGCGGTTCGCCAGCGGGTTTTGCTCCGCTTTGGCGCTGAACGCCAGCATTTCGGTGCCGAGGCTTGCCGGATCATCGGTAGCGGCGAGGCCGACCAGATAAGCCTTGCCGGTATCAGCAAACTTAGTGCTGACCTCCATGGAGGTGAAAAGCTTCTGGCCCTTTTTCACCAGCTCCACAAGGGAGTCCGTCGGCAGGATGTCGGCGTACAGCGCCATTTTTCCGGCCAGCGGCCCGTCGCTGATTTCCTCAGCGACCAGCGCGCTCACCGTGCCGTAGCGGTTAAAGGTGCTGTCCGGCGCGTAAGACTTGATGTGCTCCAGATTGATGGTTGCGGTGTACACCGCCGGGTTGTAGGCGGCGGCCATCTGCACCAGCCATTCGCGGGAAATCTCGCGCCCGTCCGTGGTGGCACCTTCCACCCCGATACGAAAACGCTTTGCAGTTACTGTCATGAGCCAGGCTCCGTTAGGTAAAACGTCTGAGAGCCTTATGGTTGCGGTGAGAGGGGGAGCGAAACAACGCGGGGACGTTGTGCGGCAGACCACACAATGAGGCGCAGCGGAAAAGGCCGCGGCGGGGCCGTATTTTGAGGCCATGACAACGACACTCGCCCCCGAAGACCTCGATCCCCGCAGGCAGGCCTTACTGCTGTACTTTCAGGGATACCGTATCGCCCGCATTGCTGAAATGCTGGGAGAGAAACCCGCAACCGTTCACAGCTGGAAGAAGCGCGACAGGTGGGGCGACTATGGCCCGCTTGACCAGATGCAGCTCACCACCGCCGCACGTTACTGCCAGCTGGTCATGAAGGAGACAAAGGAAGGCAAGGACTTTAAGGAAATCGACCTGCTGGCGCGCCAGTCCGAGCGCCATGCGCGCATCGGCAAATTTAACAACGGCGGCAACGAGGCGGACCTCAATCCGAAGGTGGCAAACCGCAACAGCGGACCACGCAAGCCACCGGAAAAAAACGTGTTCTCAGATGAACAGGTAGAAAAGCTGCAGGAGATTTTCCACGGCTCGATGTTCGGCTACCAGCGCCAGTGGTGGGATGCGGGCAACAAGCATCGCATCCGCAACGTGCTCAAGTCGCGCCAGATTGGTGCCACCTACTACTTTGCCCGCGAGGCGCTGATTGATGCGCTGACCACCGGGCGAAACCAGATTTTTCTCTCGGCCAGTAAGGCGCAGGCGCACGTCTTTAAGCAGTACATCATTGAGTTTGCCAAAGAGGTGGACGTGGAGCTGAAGGGCGACCCGATGACGCTCGCCAACGGCGCGTGCCTGTACTTCCTCGGCACCAACGCCCGCACCGCGCAGAGCTACCACGGCAACCTGTACCTGGATGAATATTTCTGGATCCCGAAGTTTCAGGAGCTGCGCAAGGTGGCGTCCGGCATGGCGCTGCACAAGAAGTGGCGGCAGACCTATTTTTCCACCCCGTCGAGCCTGACGCACAGCGCCTATCCGTTCTGGTCCGGCGCGCTGTTTAACCGTGGACGCGCCAAAGCGGACCGCGTAGACATTGACCTGACGCACCCGAACCTGTCGCCGGGCCGCTTCTGCGATGACGGCCAGTTCCGCCAGATTGTCACCGTGGAAGACGCGGTGCGCGGCGGATGCAACCTGTTTGACCTGGACCAGCTGCGCCTCGAATACAGCCCGCCGGAATACCAGAACCTGCTGATGTGCGAGTTTGTGGATGACCTCGCCTCGGTGTTCCCGCTGCAGCTACTGCAAAAATGCATGGTGGACAGCTGGGAGGTATGGAACGACTTTGAGGCGCTGGCGCTGCGCCCGTTTGGCTGGCGCGAAGTCTGGATCGGCTACGACCCGGCGAAGGGTACGCAGAACGGCGACAGCGCCGGGTGCGTGGTGATCGCGCCGCCTGCCGTGCCGGGCGGCAAGTTCCGCATACTGGAGCGCCACCAGTGGCGCGGCATGGACTTCCGCGCGCAGGCCGAGTCCATCAGACAGCTGACGCAGCAGTACAACGTTACCTATATCGGCATTGACTCCACCGGCGTGGGCCTCGGCGTCTTTGAAAACGTGAAGGCGTTTTTCCCGGCGGTGAAAGAGTTTGTCTATAACCCGAACGTCAAAAACGCCCTTGTGCTGAAGGCGTTTGACATCATCAGCGGCGGGCGTCTGGAGTTTGACGCCGGGCACCTCGACATCGCGCAATCATTCATGGCAATCCGCCGTTCAACCACAGCCAGCGGCAACCGTCCGACCTATGAAGCCAGCCGCAGTGAGGAAGCCAGCCATGCGGACTTAGCCTGGGCGACCATGCACGCGCTGGCAAACGAACCGCTGCAGGGCGAATCCGCCCACACCCGCAACATCATGGAGATTTTTTAATGAGTAAACGCAGGAACCGCACGCGCACGCAGCCCGTGCAGCAGAACAATACGACCAGCGGCGCGGCGGCAGAGGCGTTTACCTTTGGCGACCCGATCCCGGTGCTCGACCGGCGCGAACTGCTGGACTATGTGGAATGTGTGGTGACGGACAGGTGGTATGAGCCGCCCGTGAGCTTTGACGGACTGGCCCGCACGTTTCGCGCCGCCGTGCACCACAGCTCGCCGCTCAACGTGAAGCGCAACATCCTGACCAGCACCTTTATCCCGCACCCGCTGCTGAGCGGGCAGGCGTTCAGCCGCTTCATTCAGGATTATCTGGTGTTCGGCAACGCCTATCTGGAAAAGCGCACGAACCGCCTCGGCGGCGTGATTGCGCTGGAGCCATCACTGGCGAAGTTCACCCGGCGCGGGACTGACCTGGACACTTACTGGTTTGTGCAGTACGGCCTGAACACGCAGCCTTACCAGTTCACGCCCGGCAGCGTGTTTCACCTGATGGAGCCGGACCTTAATCAGGAGGTTTACGGCCTGCCGGAATACCTGTCGGCCATCCCGTCTACCCTGCTGAACGAATCGGCCACGCTGTTCCGCCGCAAGTACTACCTAAACGGCAGCCACGCGGGCTTTATCATGTACATGACCGACGCGGCGCAGAATCAGGAAGACGTGGACAACATCCGCAAGGCCATGAAAAGCGCCAAGGGACCGGGAAACTTTCGTAACCTGTTTATGTACTCGCCTAACGGCAAGAAAGATGGCATTCAGATCATCCCGCTGTCAGAGGTGGCGGCGAAGGATGAATTCCTGAATATCAAGAACGTGAGCCGCGACGACATGATGGCCGCGCATCGCGTGCCACCGCAGATGATGGGCATTATCCCGAACAACACCGGCGGGTTCGGTGACGTGGAAAAGGCCAGCCGCGTGTTTGTGCGCAACGAACTGATGCCACTTCAGAAGCGCTTTGAAGAACTGAACGACTGGCTGGGCGAGGAGGTGATCCGCTTCGCCCCTTACACGCTTGACCTGACCGACGACAGCCGCCCCAACTGACCCACCCCCGCGACCTCACCAGAGCGCCCCAGCATCCTCCTGCGGGGCGCTCTTTTTTGCCCCTCGCCTACCCCCGTCCACGGCGTCGCGCCAGCGGCCCGGAAATTGCACCGGATTTTGACAACCTACACCCCTCAGCGCGCGCTCGTACCCCCGCCACGCCTGCCCGCTTTGTGTAGTGGTTTTCATGCACCTGCATGACATACGAAAAAGCCCGCCATTACTGGCGGGCCGGGGGCAGAACGATCCTTCTGGGATCATGCGGATTCATGCAGTAGCCATATGCAATGAATCAATCGGTGTTATCTAGCCCACCGCTGAGTTTAATAGCGCGTCCGTCGCGTAAATCAATGAGATTTTCGGGTTCAGAAACGAACCATGCGTAGGATCCCCACGCAAGTTCTGTGATTGCCTTTTTAAAAGGTGAAGCACCACGGTCCATGAATGCAGTTAGGAAGGCGAGATTTTTATTACTAAATCCAGCATCGGCAGCGATTTTAGTTAGAGCAACTTTTCTCTCACGATTTACTGGACCATCAGTAGCGACTACCTCAGTGAATATAAAAAGCATGTCAGAACCCGATTTATCCTCACCTAAATCTACAAGAATAATATCAGGTAGAGCCTTAGAAGCATCTATTTTTAAACCTAAAGAGCTTGCAAGCTCCTCGTCACGGGTGACTACCTTATTTCCCGACTCTGAGAGCCATAGCACCGCAGGGACCTTAAGAAACTTAGGGGCAAAAACTTCAATTACTTCCTTGGCAATAACACTTGATGGCCCAGGAGCAAGAGTTCTTTTTCCTCCGTCTGGGAATGTAACGGTCAGGCTATCGTCAGAGCTGGAAATACTCGATTTTATGAGGCGTATTCTGGCGAGTGCAGCTTTATTCAAATGAGTTTCTTGCCAGCCTCGAATTTTAGCCGTCAATTCATCAGTAGTCAGTTCTGGTTTGAATAGCTCTGCAAACGAGGCATTTAAACAATATCTTGGCTTGGAAGAGGTGGTAGCAACCCCCTTTCTTTCAATAACGGCATGGCAAGGTATTAATCCGCCTCTCAACGTTTCATCCCTGACAGGCTCTCGTGAGTTTGGTGCGTACCAAGCGTCAATCGGTCTAGTACTTTTCTTGGAAAGTGTTTCGTTTAGCCAATTAACACGATCATCTGATGACTGCTTACTGGATTGCTCATTACCCATATCTGTTATTTGGCTGGGTCTAACCCACCTTTCATTACCGTCTATCGCTCCTGCATATAACATAACAAATACAGTTTTAGCTGCCATTTCTCTTATGACATAATTTCTGTTTTCCGTACCCTCTGGAAAAATTTCGATAAGTCTCTTATGTATTTCAGCTATTTCAGGTAAATCGGGCATCATCATGATACTGAGACTCCATAAATTTTTGCAATAACTCCCTCCAACTGAGAGGAATTTACGCCTGACCCTATATAGTTTTGCAATTCAGTTAACTTGGCTAAGTCAGGTAATGGGATAGCATTCAACTCATATGCTGAAACGGCCACGCTCCCGCTAATACAGCGGAAGATTCTATCTACAGTTGCCGAATTGAGAATTTTCTCGATCACATTAGCATGGACACCCGAGAACAGGTCGTCAGAACTAATCACATTAACGTGATTTTCAACAACAACCCCGCCATATTCATCTATGAAATTCTGAGGGATTATCGCTGCCATGATTCTCCTATCCTGCTCTTTCGAGGTTGTTCTCTGAACTAGCAGACACTCATTTGTGGTTATGAGAAAATCTTGTTTCTTCATAACTTCAATAAACGGTACGTGATTCTTTCTGGTGGCACTGAATTTAAAACCTTCGGGCGTAACTGACTCAGCCCAAATCAGTGGATAATAACCTTTCTTCTTAACTTGCCGTAACTGTGGTTTAAATCTGTTCCAGACAAGTTGACCGGTTGAAACCTTATAACCAACATCTGAGAGTCGCAGGGTAAGCTTCTTGATTTTATTTATAAATGTCACATCTGTTTTTTTACGAGGTAACAACCAAATCTTACCGCCGCTTTCTAAATCAACTTTGCCTAAAGCCTCTGTTTTTGCTTTGTTTAGGCCTTTAGGGATCAAAGACGAAACAGAAACTTTCCTGTCATGCCGTCCTGATTTGAATGTAGCCAGCATGGTCTCCTGCAATACATCGTCAAACACTCCATCTCTGTCAGATATAAAATCGAAAAAGTATGGGGTCGTATATTGTGTCAATAGATTCCTGAGCGATGTAAAATATTGTCCACCTAAAAAAGATGTAGGGGTCAAAAAGGCAATTACACCTGTATCAGGCTTGATTAAACGCACAGCAAGATCAGTGAAAAGGCCATATAAGTTTGCATGACCAAAAAGAGAACGAGAAAATTTCTCACGTAACACGGGATTCAGGGAAACTCTCCCATAAGGAGGATTTCCCATCACAAGGTCAAATTCTCCTAAATCATCTTGGACGAGTGCGTCTCCGACAATAACCACTGAATCAGGAATACGACGCTTTGTGCTCACGCAGAGGGGCATAATAGCAGCCTCAAGAAGAACAAGGCTCATCCATGCGGCAAAGGGGTCTATCTCAATCCCTTTTAGGCGCTTAACCAGCCTTCTGAAGATCCATTCGGGTGAAGACCCTTTCTCATTCTTGAGCATTCTCAAGGCGACTGGTGCTAGAAATGCCCCTCCACCACATGCTGGGTCAATTACCGAGGCTTTAGAAAAATCTACCCCACTGTTTTCTGCCATATCAAGCAGACGCTCTACAAGTGGAGGGGGCGTATAATACGCCCCTTTTTCCGAACGGTAAGCAGTTGGCAACATAACAGTATAAATTGAACCAATCAAAAATCCGGCGTCTTCCGCCGGAAATAAAGCAATCAACTCTCCGGTCCTATCTGCCAGAAGACCGGCATCCACTGCAATATCATCAAGTTGCACAGCAGAGGCAACAGGCTTAATAGTCATTGAGGCCCTGTGCTTTTCAGCTATCGATGCCCAGTAAGCCCTCAAAACTCGTACGCAATAGGAACGAGCCTGTACAAGCCTTGCTTCATCATTTTCAAAGTCAGCCGCATAGCCCTTAGACATTGCTTTACAGGTTTGATAACGATGTAAAAGGCTTAACTCTGTATTGTTAATGAATTCAAGTGGTTGTGCGAGCATACTCATTCCTAAACTCAGGTAGACTAATTTAAACTTACCTGTAAATTTTGTCGGCGCAAGGATAACAGGCTTGGCAAGGGTAAGTGAACACGTAAACGAAAGTCTGTGACAACAAATAAATTCTGATGATGATCAATGCTGCCAACTATCGTCTTCCCAAACAGACTGGAGGATTCCCATAACGTTTTTTTTATCTTCGTCCAGTTTCAGCCCGCTAAGCTCGACACCGTTAGCGCTTCCCTTTCGGATGCGAATGCTGGTTTTGGGAAATACAGGTAAAAGATTTTTGTATAATTCGGCCTCTAGAAGGGCCAAAACTGCTTGGCTGATTTTTTGCTCTTTATCAATCATGATTTCAATTCGCATAAATCCCTCTCAATGCGTTTCAGATCCAGTCTTTATGGATTGTGACCTTCTTACTTCAGCCATTAGCTCGCTAGATAACTCCAGTAGCCAATGGATGGCCATTTCTTTCTCTTCAAAATCACACGTCCCAAAAGCAACCTTTTTAAGAATGAAATCAATACGCTGGAGTTTAATTTCCTCCAAAAGATAGTCCCGCATCTTCCCCCCCTCAAATCCACAACTGTATATGTGTACAGTATAATAAGGATTTTTAAATGTGAAATGATTTTTCCCTTCAATAGGACAAAGTCTGAATTCCAAATAGTAGAGAAGTCACATTAAGATATTGAAAATAAACAACTTTACTCATCCAGTGGATTTCTACATCCAAATGCGCCATCTGTCATCTTCGTTCAAACGTCCGTTACTGTAAAAAATACGCAAACCGGCACCTGAGCTTAAACTGCCGCCAGCCATAAGCAGATCAACCTCCGGCGCATCACCACCAAATCCCCGCGCCTTCAGCTCTGCTACAAGTTGCTTCCGCTCATCATCAGTGATTTCCTGTTTGTAACTCTGACGTTTTGGCGGTCTGACCGTTCTCAGGACAGCAAGCAGCTCCCTTCGCTCTTTCCTGCTCATGTTATCGAAGTCTGGTGCAGTCAACGGTCCCGCCTCTCGCTGATCAGCGGTTTCAAACACAATCGGATCACCCCCTGAAATGTTCAGTTTTTCATCAGGGGGACAGTTATTGCCACGAGTCCAAGGGGCGCAAGCGCCCTGGTCGGCTGTCGCCTCCTGAACGTCAACGGCCTTACGGACCATTTTCCACTTTGTGGCGTGCGTGCAGATGCGTCCTGCCACTAACGGGGACCAAATGCCATAAATGCGAGTGCCGTGATCGCCATAAGGTGTCGGCTCGTCGTTTAGTTCATAAGCCGTTCTAACGATGTGATGTTTGCGCGGAACAAGCACGCCGCCCTGCTTCATGATGTAGGTGGCAAAGCAGCCCACATCTGCAGCAGCCAGCACGGCGTCCAGCTGCGCGTTTTCAAGTACCGGCGCACCTGCTTTTTTATCGCTCTGATTTCTCAGTGCCTGGCGGGCAAGCACGCGCAGTTCCCGGTAAGCCTGGCGGCCCGGAATGCCAAAGAAACGGAATTGCTGAACACGATGAAGTGACGCCCACGCGCCTACGTTCTCCGCGATGTCACGCAGTGATTTTCCTGTCTCGGCGCTTATTTCATCAGACAGCCCCCGGCCATCAATGTTTTTGCTCACATATTTAGCAATGTAACTGGTTGGCGTGCCTTTGCGCGGATTAATAAGTTCAGACTTAAAGCGCGGCCCGGTATTGTTTCCCAGCTCCTCGCGGTCTTCACGAATGGCGAATTTACGCAGCAGGCCGGTGATTAAGCGGCGCTCTTTTTTGCGCATAAAGCACAGCAGATGCCAGTGCACGGTGCCGTCGTGGTGTGGTTCAGCTACGCGTACCCCATACCAGCGCAGCCCGGCTTTATGCATGGCTTTACGGAAGGCGGCAAAAGTATCCACCAGATAATCGCTGCTCTCACGCACGGTGGTGTTAGTCCACTTTGGATTAGGTCTGCCGTTGTTCAGGGTGGCGTGGAATCTGGACGGGCAGGTGATGGTGTAAAACACCGCGCAATCCCCGCGCATTTCCGCGATAAGCTCCAGCCCCTTAACACATGCCATCATCTCAAGGCGGCGGTTAGCGGGATTGCTGTTACTTGCATTAACCACGTCTTCCATATCCAGCGTATCGCCTTCATCGCTGACCAGCTCATGCGAACGAAAGAACTCCAGAGACTTCCGTCGCTGCTCCCGCTTATGGATTACGGCCTCAAAACTGACGTAGGGAGAGGCTTTTTTGTTAACGAGGCAAACAGCACGCAGCTGCTCCTCACGCCATTCACAGCGCAACTGCCACAGCTTGCGATACCACCAGTCCGCGCACAGCATGCGGGCCAGTGATGGTGGAATGAGATCGTAAGGGACCGGCTTGCGACGACGCTTTTTACGGCGCAACTGCTCAAACGCAGGTGGGATAACGTCCAGCTTCATCGCTTCTGCTGCCACCAATTCCCATGCCTGACGGATTTGCTCAGGTGTGACATTATCCGTGATGAAAAGATGACCGGATGCTTTATCCAGACACATACTCATGTGCGCGGCGATCAGCGTTGACTGACGCTTAACCTGATTCTGGTTCATTTCTGGCAAAGCCAGCAGGCCATCCAGCCCGTCATGGCTTGCCATAAAACGGAATGAGGCAGAAATCTGACTGTCCCGCATGATTGCCAGCCTTTCCAGACAGGGGCGGATTGTTTCTCGAAGATAACGGGAATATGCCTGTGGCCTGCCAAGATTATGGAAAAACTTTATTCTTTCCATCAGCGGCTTGCTGATGTGTGCAGGCTGGGCTGCTACATCTGCAACAATAACCAGATCGGGATTGAAACGCTGCTGCTCATGAGCCATCTTGGCGCGACTGACAATCTTATCCTGCGCCATTTCTCGCTGGACAGGATCACGATGCTCATTGAAAAAATAGCGGTCCCAAACCTCATCACTCATCGCCTCACGGCGCAACTGCTCCTGCTGGTTGTCCGCAGCATAAAGACTGATCAGGTTTGAAAGCGCAGAAACCGGCGTAACTTCCGCCGGGTCTATTTGTGGGTTTATTGCTTTTTTTGGTGCGTTCCACGGATATGCGAACTGCTGGCTCATTGAGCTGCCCCATCAGAAGCAGCTAAAAAAGCACTTACAGCGATTATTTCTGATGCACGCTTACCTTCACCCGCAGCAACGCCTACAGAGCGGCTTACACTGACTTTGCTGATGTTAAAGGTACGGTACAGGTGGCGGGTGAACTCGCTGTCGCTGTTGGAAACCACGACAGCGTTTTTCTCTGAGGCATCTGCCAGCATTGAGGCCAGCGCAACCTGCTCGTCTTTGCCAAAACCGTTAGTGTGATACTTACTGAAAGTGTCGTGATAAGGCGGATCGCAATAAACAACATCGCCTGTTTTGAGCATGCGAAGCGATTCGCGAAAATCTGCACAGATGAATGTGGCGCGCTGCGCTTTATCAGCAAACGCCTCAATCTCTTCCAGCGAAAAATAAGGCTCTGAATAATTACCAAATGGAATATTAAATTCGCCACGGCGGTTATAACGGCAAAGGCCTCGATAACCATGACGATTAAGATACAGGAAATGCGCGGCGCGATCTAATAACGGCAGCGCTGGGTTATGATTGAATGCTTCACGCAGGCGGTAATAACTTTCGTCAGTTGTATTCTGAGTAAACAAACTGAGCGACACGACAATAAAGGGGCGGGTGTGTTCTTTAATCTGTCGATAGAGGTTAATCAAATCCGGGTTAATATCCGCCACAAGATATTTTCGGTAATCAGTGTTCATCATTACCGCGCACGAACCGGCGAACGGCTCAACCAGTCGATCACCATCTGGCAGATGAGCAAGTAACTCAGGCATGATGCGGGACTTGTTGCCTGCCCATTTCAAAATAGTGCTCATGATAATTCCCTCAGCTTGGCAGCAAGGATTTCAATAGCGTAAGCATGAGGAGTGGTTGAAATCGAGAGCACCACCCAATCGGAATCAGAATTAATAAGATCACTAACAGGCAATATGTGTGTTACTTCTACAAGAATAACGTCAGATGTAAATTCGCTTTTAAATTCACATAACAAGAGGTAATCGCCGCAATGATAATTACGGTCATTAATTCTTAGTTCAGCTTTTTTGGTTCCCTCACATACAGCTTGGAAATGCTCAGAAGTTATTTTCAGACAATGAATTTTTCTCATAACGCGGCTCCTTTGTAATGTGCACTTTTTAGCTCGCTGACTTCTTTGCAGGTTACGCATACGGACACCCCCGGCAGAGCGCGACGGCGCGCCTCGGGAATTGCCTCACCACACGAAAGACAGAAAAACTCGCTCGCCCCAGACGGGCGGTAAGTTGCGTTTGCCAGATTGCGCGCCAGTTCTTCCTCAACACGCTGCTGAACCAGATCCATTGAATCAGCCATTAGTGCAGCTCCTTCGCCTTGTTCTCAAAGCGTTCTGCTTCTTTGTCCAGCAGCTCAATGATTTCCGTCGCTGACATTTCCTGCTGACGGGCATGAATTGCCAGAGCGGCCAAACGGACAGAAACGGACAGCGCATCATCACTGCGCTGCTCGGTTTTGGCTTTGCTCAACAGAGCATTAAGCGCGTCCTCATCAACTTTAAAATTACGGGTCTGAATATTTCGCATTACTCTTTCTCCTGAATTTGGGCAAAAGATGCCCGGCGGGTTTACGCCATTTATTTGCTTCGGTTAATTAATTAGGGAGCGTCAATTTCTTTGGAAATAAACTCACGACTGCACGAAGGTGATTCATTGCACCAATCAGCGCGGTTATTTCGTCACTCGTCAGTTCACTGTATTCAACGTTGTGACGCTCTTTGCTGATATTCGCCAGAAAGAAAATGGCACTCAGTGCACGGCTGTTTTGTTCAAACTTTTCATCACGCTTATTACGCATATCAGTTAAAAAGCGATTAAGTTCAATTGCGCAATCGCCATACATCATCGTGCGAAGTGCTGAAATATGGTTCAGCGCGCTGGCACGTTGCCCCGCACTCATTTGCACAGTGATACTTTCAGCTTTGTAAGCCATGATTTTTTCCTCTTACCCGATAAACCTGCCAGCAGCTCAATCTGTGAGTGAGCCGGGTGCCAGCGCTTACCCTCATCCCCGACAATCCAGCCATGGCCGTATGCGTGGGACGGGCTTTGACGCTTCAATAACGGTGCCACTGAAAATGCCATCACTCACACCATCCCTATTGATGCGCCAATACCGCTGATCACATCGGCAGTACCAGACAGCGCCGGGTTTGAATGGACGCGAGCCTGAACAGCAAGCGCGGCGAGCGTAAGACAGCGAATACCCGCATGAACGTTCTGAACCAGTCCGCGACGACAGGCTGGCGTTAGCTTGTCCTGGCTGACAACTCCGGCCGCAAGCTGTCCGACTTCAGCCGTTGCCTTCAGCACATAAGCCGGTAAGTTTTCCTGCGCCATTTCGTTCACCGGCACACAAGGCAGGCACTGAAGCTGCGCCAGAGCACCATCAACTAGCGTTGAATCCTCTGTCAGGTCGGTGAGGATCAGCATTTCACGGACTGTCAGCTGATGAACCTGCTCCGGGTTAAGCTTGTTACGGATGGTTTGCGGATTCAGGCCAGCTTGTTTAGCGAGCTGGATGATATTGTGCTTGAGTGCAAAAGCCCTGCAGGCATCATCAAAGTGGCTATGTGTGGAGACGCGAAAATCAAACATGCAATCACCCTTCCCTGTTCTGATAATGCTATTGAGTACTTTTTGATGTTCTGCGGCGTACTAATTTGGAAACTTTAGCGGCTTCCTGTTCAGCTTCTTGGTACGAGCGAATGGCATCGGCACTTAAAGCAACCAAATTGATAAGAACTTTTTCTCGCTTACCTTCCTTGGCTAAGCGATGACGATAAGAAGACAAGCGACCATCACCAAGCATCAGTTCAATGGTTGCTAAATCTAACCCAGTGGCTTCGCTATAACGCTCTTTGGTCATATGGGGAACGAGAAGCGAGATTGAAATGTTGTTTTGCATCATGCAATACTCTCAATGTTTGCCTTTTGATTTCTAATTAAGCCTAATCAGACCTAATAAGAACCCGAATTCGCACTTCGAGGCCAATTTAGATCCGATTTGGGGTACTTGTCAAACCAATTTGAACCCTAATGAGAACTATGGAATTTAATAACGGTGGTCAGAAAGTTGTGCATCGCCTTCTAGAAGCCTACGGCTTCAAGACTCGCCAAGCCTTATGTGACAAGCTTGGAGTTGCTAAAAGCACAATGGCTTCACGGTATATGAGAGACATTTTTCCTGCGGATTGGGTGATTCAGGCATCTATTGAAACAGGCGTGAATGTAGAATGGTTGTCCTTTGGGACAGGTCAAATGTACTCAAATGAGAACAAGCAACCACCCAAAGTTCCCAGCGCCGTCCTAGATAGTGGGGAACTTGTATCAGGAGAGTTTCTTTATTTTGATGAAGAACTCTATCCCGAAAACCTGAACTCTCCTTGTCTGATTTTTGTCGGTAAAGAAAGATATCTGATTGACAATGATACGGCAGAGATCCGCGATGGGCTTTGGCTGATGGATATTGATGGGAAGAAGTCCATTAGAGAAGTAATGCTGTTACCTCAACATAAAGTGAGAATCACAAACGAAGCTGGAAGCTTTGATTGCCCCATACAGGATGTGAATTTTGTAGGCAACGTTTCACTTGTGATGCGCAAGGGCTAGCGATGAGTGTAAGAAAGCTTTCGACTGGAAAATGGATGTGTGAATGCTATCCCCAAGGACGCGATAGCAAACGAGTAAGAAAGACTTTTCCAACAAAAGGCGAAGCGGTTGCGTTTGAACAATTCATCATGAATGAATCAGCAAGTCGCCCATGGATAGCAGAAAAAAGCGACACGCGAAGTTTATTAGAACTGACTGAGCTTTGGTACAATCTTCACGGTCAGTCATTGCGTTCTGGAAAGATGATTTTCAACAAATTAAAACATATGACCGGCGCAATGGGTAATCCTCGCGCCACAGCTTTTAGCGCAAACGATTTTGCTCATTACAGAAAACTCAGGCTTTCCGGCGAAATTTTTCTGGATGGTCGCTTTCCCAAGGGTGTGACCAAATCAACTCTAAACATGGATCACTCCTACCTCTGTTCAATGTTCAATGAACTGGCAAGGCTTGGTGAGTGGAGCCATCCGAATCCACTTGAAAATCTCAGGAAATTGAGTACTTCAGAACGTGAGATGTCCTGGCTCAAAAGTGATGAGGTTGAGGAGTTACTTGCTATTTCAAGCAAGCACTTGCACCTCCATTTGATTGTAAAAATTTGCCTAAGTACTGGTGCTCGTTGGAGTGAAGCGCAGAACCTCAAAAGCTCACAAGTTATAGCCAATAAAATTACCTTTACGAACACTAAGAGCGGCAAGAACAGAACGGTTCCCATCTCATCGGATTTGTACGATGCGCTAAAGGAATTAGGTAACGATAAGTTATTCGGGTATTGCCTCTATCAATTTGAGCAGGCGATAAAAAGATCATCCATTATCTTGCCAAAGGGCCAACTCACTCATGTGCTGCGACATACTTTTGCAGCTCACTTTATGATGAACGGCGGTAACATCCTCGTACTACAAAAAATCCTTGGGCACCACGACATTTCGATGACTATGAGATATGCGCACTTTGCACCTGAGCACCTTGAAACAGCTATAACTCACAACCCAATAAGCACATTGGAAAAGTGGCGGCAAAATGGCGACCGAGTTTAATGGTCATTAGATTTCATTAGTACTCATTACAATGAACACTCTTTATATTTCATGTAATTAGCTGATTTTATTAGGTAAATATGAATATCGGTCTGTTTTACGGTTCCAGCACCTGTTACACCGAGATGACGGCGGAGAAGATTCGCGACTTCATCGGTGAAGAATTAGTCACACTGCACAACCTCAAAGATGATGATCCCTCGTTGATGGAGCAGTATGATTTGCTGATCCTTGGTATTCCAACCTGGGATTTTGGCGAATTGCAGGAAGACTGGGAGGCCATCTGGCAACAGCTGCCCGCGCTGAATCTGCAAGGCAA
>NZ_BBOC01000070.1:0-26262 GCF_001485335.1 Type-D symbiont of Plautia stali
ATTTACGTATCAGCCAACCCACTCAGGGCCTGCCGAACAGCACCACTCTGGCAAAATATCGCCCCTACCTGAGTGATCGCCTGTATCAGAAGCTGTTGAGCGCCAGCACACAAAGCAATAAGCCTGCGTCATGGAGTCAGGGCGACCTGTTCTCCAGCTTGTCACAGGGGCCGACGTCAGCGGATGTCGCCAGCGCCTCGACTATTCCGAACCGCGATGCCCGCAACATCCCGCTGCGCGTCGCATTAAGCCGCGATGGCAAAAGCTGGAATGATGAAGTGCTGATGATTCAGGAAGGCACCTGCTGGGCGGTGGATGATATCCGCTATGTGGGGGACTGGCCGCATGCGGGTGGCGGCTCGCTCAGCCAACTGCTGGAAGAGAAAAAATAGCCGAACCGTGTCGCTACTGTCTTATACGTCAAGGTTTGTAGGGGGCGGCCTTGAGTCATTCCACCCCCGACATAACGGTAGCTGCGCGATTTATCGCGCTTCTGTCAGGTAACCCTGAGCTAAAGAAGCGCAATCAATTCCGCCGCCAGACCTTGAGCGTCGATATTTTGTGCTACGCTTTTGGGACTTCACTGCTGTTTAATAAATTTTAACCCACCACAATTGCATAACTATTCTGGTGACGTTAAGATTCGCGGCACTAATTACTATTCAATTTTTGCGCATGAGTATTCAACTAAACGCCATTAACTGTTTTTACGGTGCCCATCAGGCGCTGTTCGATATCAACCTGGCTTGTCCGCAGGGAGAAACGCTGGTGTTGCTCGGCCCAAGTGGCGCGGGTAAAAGTTCGCTCCTGCGCGTCCTTAATCTACTGGAGCAGCCGCGTTCCGGCAGCCTGCAGATTGCCGGTAATCACTTTGACTTCAGCAAAGCACCGTCTGACAGCGCGATCCGTGAACTGCGCCAGAACGTCGGCATGGTGTTCCAGCAATACAATCTGTGGCCACATCTCACCGTGGTGCAAAATCTGATTGAAGCGCCGTGCCGGGTGCTGGGTCTCAGCAAAGACGCCGCGCGTGCGCGTGCTGACAAGCTGCTGGACCGCCTGCGTCTGACGCCTTTTGCTGACCGTTTCCCGCTGCACCTTTCCGGTGGCCAGCAGCAACGCGTGGCGATTGCTCGTGCGTTGATGATGGAACCCCAGGTGCTGTTGTTTGATGAACCCACCGCCGCACTCGACCCCGAGATCACCGCGCAGATCGTCAGCATCATTCGTGAACTGGCGCAGACCCAAATTACGCAAGTGATTGTGACCCACGAAGTGGAAGTGGCGCGTAAAACGGCCAGCCGCGTGGTGTACATGGAGAATGGTCATATTGTTGAGCAAGGCGATGCCAGCCACTTTTCACAGCCGCAAACCGAAGCGTTTGCACATTATCTTTCGCACTAAGTCAGGATGCATCTAATGAAAAAAGTCGTACTTGCTGCACTGCTTGCCTCTCTGAGCCTCAGCGCTTCTGCTGCGCAGACCCTGCGTTTCGCTACCGAAGCCTCTTATCCGCCGTTTGAGTTTGTCGATTCCGACAACAAGATTCAGGGCTTCGATGTCGATCTGGCTAATGCGCTGTGTAAAGAGATTGATGCAACCTGTACTTTCACCAACCAGGCGTTTGACAGCCTGATCCCAAGCCTGAAATTCCGTCGTTTCGACGCGGTGATGGCGGGTATGGACATTACCCCTGAGCGTGAAAAGCAGGTGCTGTTCTCTAAGCCTTACTATGATAACTCCGCCATCTTCATCGCGCAGAAAGGCAAGCTGGCCGATGTTGCCGCGCTGAAAGGCAAACGCGTCGGCGTGCAGAACGGCACCACGCACCAGAAATACCTGTCTGACAAACACAGCGACATCACCGTTGTGCCTTATGACAGCTACCAGAATGCGGTGCTGGATCTGAAAAACGGCCGTATTGATGCCGTGTTTGGCGATACCGCGGTGGTGAACGAGTGGCTGAAACAGAATGCCAACCTCGCGCCACTGGGTGAGAAAGTGACAGATAAAGATTACTTCGGTACTGGTTTGGGTATCGCGGTGCGTCAGGGTAATACCGATCTGCAGGGCAAATTCAACACCGCCCTGGAGAAGATCAAAGCTGATGGCACCTACAAAACCATCTACAACAAATGGTTCCAGCAGTAATTCCTGATGAATGAATTCATTCCACTCGCAAGCGCCGCCGGCATGACCGTCGGCCTTGCTGTTTGTGCATTGATCGCCGGCCTTGTGCTGGCGATGATCTTTGCTGGCTGGGAGATGGTGCGCTGGAAACCGCTGGCGTGGATTGGCACCCTGTTAGTGACCCTGATTCGCGGTTTGCCAGAAATTCTGGTGGTGCTGTTTATCTATTTTGGTGCGTCGCAGCTATTACTGACGCTCTCTGATGGTTTCCACATTAATCTCGGCCTGTTCAGCATTCCCGTACAAGTGCAGATTGAGAACTTTGATGTCAGCCCCTTCCTGTGCGGGGTGATTGCGCTGGCGATGCTCTATTCCGCTTACGCTTCCCAAACCCTGCGCGGTGCGCTGAAAGCCGTGCCACAAGGGCAATGGGAATCAGGCCAGGCATTGGGTATGAAGAAGTCGGCGATTTTCTTCCGCCTGATTATGCCGCAAATGTGGCGTCACGCACTGCCAGGCCTTGGTAATCAGTGGCTGGTATTGCTGAAAGATACCGCGCTGGTGTCACTGATCAGTGTCAATGACATCATGCTACAAACCAAAAGTATTGCCACGCGCACCCAAGAGCCTTTCACCTGGTATCTGGCGGCGGCGGCCATTTACCTGATCATTACGCTGTTCAGTCAGGCGGTATTGCGCCGTATTGAATCGCGCACCACGCGTTTTGAGCGGGGGGCCTGACCATGCTGGACTACTTACCCGAATTGCTAAAAGGGCTGCACACCAGCCTGACGCTCACTGTGGCATCGTTAATCGCTGCGCTGGTGCTGTCAGTGTTGTGCACCATTGTGCTGGCATTGAAAGTGCCGGTCATGAATGCCTTGGTGAAAGGCTATATCACGGTGTTTACCGGCACACCCCTGTTGGTGCAGATCTTCCTGATTTACTACGGCCCGGGCCAGTTTCCGAGCATTCAGAATGTACCCTGGCTGTGGCATCTGCTTTCGCAACCCTGGCTGTGCGCGCTGCTGGCGCTCTCGTTAAACAGTGCGGCTTACACCACGCAGTTGTTTTACGGTGCGGTAAAGGCGATTCCGTCCGGCCAATGGCAATCTTGTGCGGCACTGGGCATGAATCGTAAGGATACCCTGCGCATTTTACTGCCTTATGCCTTCAAGCGCGCCCTCTCCTCGTATTCCAATGAAGTGGTACTGGTGTTTAAGAGTACATCTCTGGCGTATACCATCACGCTGATGGAAGTGATGGGACATGGGCAACTGCTGTATGGCCGTACCTATGACATCACCGTCTACGCCGCTGCTGGCTTGATTTATCTGGTGGTCAACGGTCTGCTGACCTTGATGATGCGGTTGATTGAGAAGCGCGCGCTGGCATTTGAACAGCGGAACTGATCCGTAGCGGCGTGATTTATCATGCCGCTACAATACCCATGCAATCCAATGTAATTTTTTAATCATATTTATTGCATATAAATTCATTAACTGGCATCGTGTTAACCGTTCAATCTCTGGCATGGTTTACAGGAGTCACATAATGAAAAAATGGATTGTTGCCGCGGCACTGGCAACACTGGCAATGAATGCTTATGCGGCAGAAAAAATCCGCTTCGCCGCTTCTGCGACTTACCCGCCGTTCGAATCGCTCAACAATGAAAATCAGTTAGAGGGTTTTGATATCGATCTGGCTAAAGCGCTATGCCAGCAGATGAAAGCAGAATGCACCTTCACTAACAACGCCTTTGATAGCCTAATCCCTTCACTGAAATTCCGTCGCTATGATGCGGTGATTTCTGGCATGGATATCACCGCCGAACGCAGTAAGCAGGTTGATTTTACCCAACCGTATTACGCCAACTCCGCGATTGTCATTGCCCATAAAGGCCAGTTTACCGATTTCAGCCAGCTGAAAGGCAAACGTGTCGGTGTGGAAAACGGCACCACGCACCAGAAATATCTGCTGGAGAAGCATCCAGAAGTGATCGCCGTGGCCTATGACAGCTACCAGAATGCGATCCTGGATTTGAAAAATGGTCGCCTGAATGGCGTTTTTGGCGACAGCGCGGTGGTTAATCAGTGGCTGAAAGCCAATGACGACCTCAGTACCGTTGGTGAGCACATCACGGATACCGAATACTTTGGCACCGGACTGGGCATTGCCGTTCGCAAAGGGAATGACCCCTTATTAAAAGAGTTGAATACCGCGCTTGAGGCATTAAAAACCAACGGCACCTGGCAGCAGATCAACCAGAAGTGGTTCCCGGAATAAGCATTATGGAATGGCGTAGTATGCCATCTGGCAGGTTCTGCACGTCCTCAGTCCAGACGGCCGCTACGCTGTTCCACCCTTCTTGATCAGTAACGTCAGCACTTCAAAATGCGCGGTGTGCGGGAACATATCAAACAATTGCACGCGGGTGATGTCATAATCCGCCAGCCGTGCAATATCCTGCGCCATGCTGCTCGGATTACAGCTTGAATAGAGAATGTAGTCCGGGGCCATCTGGCCGAGATAATCACACAATTCTGCTCCAATCCCGCGACGCGGTGGATTGACCAGCACCAATTGCGGCACCTGCGCGCGCGAGGTGGCAAACTGCGTGGAATCCAGTGCCGCAAAGCTCACTTTCTCCAGCCCTAATTGCTGCGCGGATTGTCTTGCGCAGGCGATGGCTTCGGCATTGATCTCGATGCCAGTAAGCTGCATCTCCGGTGTCGCACAGTGCAAACCGAACCCGCCCACGCCACAAAACAGATCCCACATGCTGCTGACAGGCAGTTCAGCGACCCACGCACGCGCGGTGGCGTAGAGGTTCGCGGCAACCTGCGGGTTGGTCTGGAAGAAGCTCTGTGGACGAATATACAGCGGCACCTGATTAAACATCTCTGGCAGCGCCTGCTCGGGCGTTAGCGCAATCTCTTCATCGCCCTCTAAAATTGCCATATGTATCGGCTGGATGTTGGCAGAAATCACCTGCAGCTGCGGCAACTGCTGCTGGAGCCAAGGCAGCGCAGCGCGCAACTGCACCAGCTTGCTGGTGGAGCGAAGCACAAAACGCAGCATCATCCCGCCTTGTGAACTCTCTGTCAGCAGCAGGAACTTTAGCTCACCGCGTTTACGCGCCACGTTATAAGGGGTTAAACCGGCACGCGCGATAAAAGGCTTGAGTACTTCAAATACAGGCGTGAAGCTGGCGGGATAGAGCGGACAATCACAGAGATCAACCGGCTCGCCCTCACGCGCCACCATCCCCAGAATGGGGCGCTCAACGCTGCCACTCACCACCATTTTGGCTTTATTACGAAACCCCTGCTGCGCAGACGTTACCGGCGGGAGATACTCAGCCACCGGCATCTGTTGCAGCAACTGCTCAAGTAGCGACTGTTTATCGCTGAGCTGTTGCGGATAGGGTTTTTCCAGCCACTGGCACGAGCGACAGCGACCGGCATCATAAAGCGCGCAATGCATGGAGAGGCCTGTATTCAGAATCGGGAGAAAAATCGGGGGCAGATTGTATCACCGGCCACGGAAAAAAGCGCGGCTGCTGGCCGGGACAAACAGCAGCAGCAGTACCATCACATCCGGCACTTTCTGCAGCAAGGTATGATGAACGATCTGCGCATTGGTCTCTCCGGAAATGCTGAAGATTTCCGGGTAAATCCAGCCAACGGAAGCCATCAGCATATACGCCAGAACAATGACTTGTGTCGCGACATAGCCCCAGCGACCACGATTACTGCCACGCATCAGGGTAAAGGCGCACCGCAGTTCAAATAAGAAGATGAGCTGACTGGCGATAAAAATCAGTGTGGAGTCCCAGGCTTGCGCACTGCGATGGACAAAATTAGCGATTTCGTCGTAGCCCAGTTCGTTGGCGAGCATCAGCACGCTAAGACAGCGTGTGGCAATGATCGCGATGCCCGCGACCATGACCGCCACAGGCGCTGACGTTATAACGGGGGTTTTTAGCGTTTCCGACATCCCTGAACTCCGTAACCATAAAAAACAGCCTGGTTGTGAGTTACCCCAAATAATTCACGTGTCAGGAAGGTGGCAAGTGAGCGAATCCCCCGTCACTTACATCAGTAAGTGACGGGGGTGAACACCTGTCGCCAACGCACCCATACCAAGAGTAGGCCCCATGAGGGGACGTGAAGTATGAAAGGTAAACCAGCCTGTGATTATTTTGGCAAATGTTACGGCTTTCAGCCACGTCTGGCTTTCTGAATATCGCGTAAACGCTGCTTTTCTTCGTGTGCCATAAAGCGCCAGGCGATAAATCCAACCAAGCCGACGACAAACAAAATCAGCGAAGCCAGCGCATTGATCTCTGGGTTGACGCCACGACGTACAGTGGCAAAAATCGCCATTGGCAACGTCGTCGCACCCGGCCCCGTAACAAAGCTGGCGATAACCAAATCGTCAAGCGACAGGGTAAAGGCCAACAGCCAACCGGTGACAATCGCGGGGGCGATCATCGGTACGGTAATCACGAAGAACACTTTGAGCGGTGTTGCGCCCAGGTCCATCGCCGCCTCTTCAATCGAGCGGTCCAGCTCACGCAGGCGCGAGTTGATCACCACCGCCACATAGGCGGTACAGAAGGTCACGTGCGCCAGCCAGATGGTGAGCATGCCGCGATCGCTCGGCCAGCCAAAGGTGTTGCCCATGGCCACAAACAGCAGCAGCAGTGACAAACCGGTGATCACATCTGGCATCACCAGCGGTGCGGTCAACATAAAGGCAAAGCCACTGTGCCCACGGAAGCGACCAAAGCGCACGATAATCACCGCCGCCATGGTACCCAGCACCACCGCCATGGTGGCAGACAGTGCGGCAATGGTCAGACTGAGGCCCACCGCATCCAGCATCGCGCTGTCCTGGAACAGCACTTTGTACCAGTGGAAAGAGAAGCTCTCCCACACGGTAACCAACTGCGAGCTGTTAAAGGAATACACCACCAGTAGCAGCATTGGCGCGTAGAGGAACAGGAAGCACACCACCAAAATCGCGGTGCGCCACGGAGAGCGAATGGTCGGTAACTGATTCATTCCTTCTCTCCTAACTCACGGTTTTGGTGCTTATGGAACCAGATAATCGGCAAGATCAGTATCAACAGAATGATCACCGCCAGCGCAGAGGCCACCGGCCAGTCACGGTTGTTGAAGAACTCCTGCCACAAGATGCGGCCAATCATGATGCTGTCTGGCCCACCGAGCAGTTCGGGGATCACGTACTCCCCCACCGCCGGGATAAACACCAACATCGAACCGGCAATAATGCCGCCTTTGGTCAGTGGCACAATCACGCTGAAAAAGGTCTTCAACGGGCGAGCGCCAAGATCCAGCGAGGCTTCCACCAGCGAGTAATCGATGCGGGTCAGCGCGGTGTAGATTGGCAGCACCATAAACGGCAAGTAACAGTAAACGATACCGATATACACTGCCGTGTTGGTGTAAAGGATCACCAGCGGATGATCGATCACCCCCAACCACATCAGGAAGCGGTTAAGAATACCGTTGTTGTTAAGCAGCCCCATCCACGCATAGACGCGCACCAGGAACGAGGTCCATGACGGCAGAATCACCAGCAACAGCAGAATGGTGCGCATCGAAGGCTTACTGTGTGCCACCGCCCACGCCAAAGGATAACCAATCAGCAAACAGATCACCGTGGAGATCGCCGCCACTTTTAGCGAAGTCAAATAGGCTTCGGCATACAGCGGGTCATCGGTCAGCGTGATGTAGTTACCAAGGTTCAGCACCAGATTGAGCTGATCGTCCGCCCAGGTCACCAAATCGGTGTACGGCGGGATCGCACGCGCAATATCAGCAAAACTGATTTTCAGCACAATCAGGAACGGCAACAGGAACAGCAGAATCAGCCACAGGTAAGGCAGTGCGATCACCAGCTTGCGGCCATGCAGCATTTTGATGCGCGTGCCCCAGCGTTGTAACGGTGTGCCGACAACTTCGGGTTCGCGGCGTTGAGAAATCTGGCTCATTACGCCTCCTTAAACCGTCAGAACCACACAGCTATCAGCATCCCAGCACAGGCGTACTTCATCGCCCCATGTCGGCGCACCTTTGCGGTAGCGATGTGCATTCTGCAGCTGTGCACTGATCATCTGACCGCTGCGCAGGCGAACGTGGTAGATGGAGAGGTCGCCGAGATAAGCGATATGCACCACTTCACCCACCGCGAAATTGCAGCCGTCAGCCGGCACCTCTTCACACAGCATCACTTTCTCAGGACGCAGTGCAACGTGTACCGGCACGTTATCAACGATAGAGACATCGGTCTGAACTTTCAGTGGATGCACCAAACCTGGCGCGTCAATGACCACACCGTCTTCACCACGTTCACGCAGCAGGCCTTCAAACACATTGACCGAACCAATAAATTCGGCGCTGTAGCGGCTGGTTGGATGCTCGTAAATCTCTTCCGGCTCACCAATCTGCACAAACTTACCACGGTTCATAATGGCGATGCGGCCCGCCATGGTCATGGCTTCTTCCTGATCGTGCGTCACCATTACACAGGTGGCACCCACACGCTCCAGAATATCCACCACTTCGTGCTGCATGCGGTCACGCAGTTTCTTATCCAATGCGCCCATCGGTTCATCAAGCAGCAGCAGCTTAGGACGTTTCGCCAGGCTACGTGCCAGTGCCACGCGCTGGCGTTGGCCGCCAGACAGCTGGTGTGGCTTGCGCTTGGCAAACTCCTGCATATGCACCAGCGTCAGCATCTCTTCAACACGGCTGCTGATTTCACCTTTCGGCAACTTGTCCTGCTTCAGACCAAAGGCAATGTTCTGCTCCACCGTCATGTGGGGGAACAAGGCATACGACTGAAACATCATATTGATGGGGCGTTGATACGGCGGCACGTGGGACATGTCCTGGCCGTCGAGCACAATCTGTCCACTGGTCGGTGGCTCAAAGCCTGCCAGCATGCGCAGCAAGGTGGATTTACCACAGCCGGAGGCACCCAGCAGGGCAAAAATTTCACCTTTATAAATGGTCAGGCTGACATCATCCACGGCGTGCTGGCCGTCAAAAGATTTGGTCAGGTTGCGAATTTCCAGCAGCGGCGTTAACGCCTTAGCCGTTTTATTTGGGGGGCGGGGAATCGCGTCGTTCACTAACATTTCTCCGGCGCTAAGCGGTGTAGCGCGGCACAGCCAGCCGCTAAAATGGCACAACAGAGGCCATCACCGCGCCTCTGTTGTCATCTACAAGTAAATGAATCCGTTTATACCCTTCATACTTCAAATTTCAGCTGCGTTGGCTAGGTGCATTCACCTCAGTCACTTACTTCAGTAAGCTCCTGAGGATTCATGCACTTGCCGCCTTCCTAAAATTCGAATTATTTTGGGTATAGAACGAATTACTTACCACTTTTAACTTTAGTCCATGCACGGGTACGCGCACGATCCAGTTTTGGATCCTGGACTTTCAGCACAAACAACTTCGCCATGGCATCAGGCGTTGGGAAGATGCCTGGGTTATTACGCACATCGGCGTTGATCAATGGCAGCGATGCCTTGTTACCGTTGGCGTAGTTCATTTTGTTGGAGACATCAGCAATCACTTTTGGATCCATGATGTAGTTCAGCCACTGATAAGCTTCATCCAGGTTCTTCGCATCTTTCGGAATCGCCATCATATCGAAGAAGGCCAAGGCACCCTCTTTCGGCACGCTGTACCCCAGGTGCACGCCGTTGTTGGCTTTTTCTGCCCGATCTTTTGCCTGCAGGATATCGCCAGACCAGCCGATCGCCACGCAGATGTTGCCGTTCGCCAGGTCGTTAATGTACTGAGACGAATGGAAATAACGGATGTTTGGACGCAGCTTCAGCAGCAGATCGGTGGCAGCGCCGGTGTAATCTTTGGCGTCTGAGCTGTTCGGATCTTTGCCGAGGTAGTTCAGCACGGTAGCAAAAATCTCTTCCGGTGCATCCAGGAAGGAGACGCCACAGCTTTTCAGTTTTTCCAGATTTTCTGGCTTCAGCACCAGATCCCAGCTATTGAGAGGCGCATCAGTACCGAGTGCGGCTTTCACTTTATCAATGTTGTAGCCAATACCGGTGGTGCCCCACAGATAAGGAATCGCATATTTGTTACCTGGATCATGCTGCGCGACTTTCGCCATCAGGTCAGGATCGAGGTTTTTGTAGTTAGGCAGTTTGCTCTTATCCAGCTCCTGGAAAACACCTGACTGCAACTGACGCGCAAGGAAGCTCGAAGAAGGCACCACAACGTCGTAACCGGTTGAGCCCGCCATCAGCTTACCTTCCAGTACTTCATTGGAGTCAAACACGTCGTAGACCACTTTAATACCGGTCTGCTTTTCGAAATTAGGCACGGTATCGGCCGAAATATAATCGGACCAGTTATATACGTGCAGCGTTTTATCCTCTGCCTGAGCACCCACGGCCGCAGCCATCAGCACACCTGCAACCACACCTGGCAACCATTTTTTACGTTGGTTGATCATGTTTTACATCCTCCTTAGCGGGTCATCACAACGCTGCATACACGCGATCCTGACGTTGCGTTTATTGTCGAATTAGACGCATAGAATGAATCAATATTCAGCGGGAGTTTAATAGCAAAAACCTATGTTTGTGCTGAGGTTGCACGTCTCAGGCAGCCCCGCAAGAATAGCCCCACAGCTCCATGCGTGCCAGAGCCCAGCGTAAAAAACGCCTTTTTGCGATATCTTATGCATGTTTCTGCTATGGGGTTTGGCACTAGCGGCATAAAGCACGACTAATATCTGGCAATAAAGGGCAAAATGCAGAATAAAAAGTGGTGGGGATAAAATGAAAACTGCCGCAAAAAGCGGCAGTTAGCGAGACGGGGAATCTTAGTGCAGCATCGCGTGGCTGCCGGAACTGGGTTGACGTTCCTCTTCTTCGCCCATCATCAGTAAATTGTTGGCAAAGGCTTCCATAATCACCATGGAAATCCCCTCTTCACTCTGCTTCATAAAGTGAGAGAACTGGCCAAAGGTCAAACCAGCGGTGGTACTGATGGACTGGCAGACAATCAGCTTAGGCAGATTATCGTCCTGAATATCGATAAAGGCTTTCACCGTTAAAGAACTGGCGTTGATTTGTGACAAATCGCCAACCAACGGGATCAGCGCCGTGGGCTTCACTTCAGCCAGCGCGGAGAAGAGGATGACGTCGTCCACCAGGTCGATTTTTGCATCAAACACCCCGTCAAAATTCTGCATGTGCGGCAGATGCAGTGCCTGGCAGGCATCGCATTCGAACCAGGTGATATTTTGTTGATCCAGCCAGCGACGCAGCAAGTCGATGTCAGGAACGACCAGTGAATCCATCGTTATGTCCTGTGGGGTGAAGAAATAAGCGCCTTAGCTTACGGAAAAAGTCATGCTGTTGCCACGAAAACCGCGTAAAAGCGGGCTCAGCCGCCCGTTTTAAGACGATAGCCGGGGCAGGCGTGTTGTTCAACCCATTCAATCATCATGGTGGCGATATCTAAACCGGTGTTGCCCTCAATGCCTTCGAGACCGGGCGACGCATTGACTTCCATGACCAGCGGCCCGCGATGCGCACGTAAGATATCGACGCCAGCGATCTCCAGACCCAACGTTGACGCGGCTTTCACCGCAATCTCACGCTCCTTGTCGGTAATGGTCACCGCATGCGCTTTGCCACCGCGATGCAGATTAGAGCGGAAATCCCCCTCTTTGGCTTCGCGTTCAATGGCGGCCACCACCCGATCGCCAATCACCAGGCAACGAATATCGCGCCCCTGTGCTTCTTTGATGAACTCCTGCACCAGGATATGCGCGTTCAGACCACGAAAGGCATCAATCACGCTTTCGGCGGCCTGACGCGTTTCCGCCAGCACCACACCAATCCCCTGCGTCCCTTCCACCAGCTTGACCACTAGCGGCGCTCCGCCTACCATGGCGATGAGATCCTGCGTATCGTCCGGTGAAGAAGCAAATCCGGTGATCGGCATATCAATGCCTTCACGTGCCAGCAGCTGCAGTGAGCGTAATTTATCGCGGGCGCGGGTAATCGCCACCGACTCGTTCAAGGGATAACTGCCCAACATTTCGAACTGACGTAGCACAGCCGTGCCATAGAAGGTGGTGGCAGTACCGATACGCGGAATGACTGCGTCAAAATGGCCCAGCGGTTCACCCCGATAATGCACAGCGGATGAATCGGAGTTGATGTTCATATAGCAGGAGAGCGGATCGATCATCTGCACCTGATGACCACGCTCTTCCGCAGCATCCCGCAGACGTTTACACGAATACAACGATCCATCGCGGGTGAGAATGGCCATCTTCATTGCTGAGTTCCTCGTGCTTAGCGTGTTGCCCAGCCTTGCTGATGCAGATAATCCAGCATAAATGGCCGCGTTTCTTTAATAATCAAGCGCTGAATCAGTTCGCTCCAGGTTTCGGAACGCTGGTTGCTGTCGCGCTGCTGATAATAGGCCGTAATTTGATTATCGTAATCAGCCAGTAGGTTTTTATCGACAACCTGATAACGATTTTCATGCACCAGCATAGCTTGCGGCATACGCGGTTTCACATCCGGCGCGGACGCAGGATGGCCAATACAGAAGCCAAACAGGGGCAACACAAATTGAGGCAGCCCCAGCAATTCGGTGACTTGCGCAATGCTGTTACGGATGCCGCCAATAAACACACCACCCAGGCCCAACGATTCGGCCGCCACCATAGCATTTTGCGCCATCAGCGCGGTATCGACGCAGCCCAGCAGAAGCTGCTCGGCGCGTCCGAGATGCGCATCGGGGCAAATTTGCTGATGGCGATTAAAGTCGGCGCAGAATACCCAGAATTCAGCCGCAGCACTGACCCAAGGCTGTCCGCCGGTCAGCTGCACCAACTGTTCACGCATGGCCTTATCCGTGATGCGAATAATGGAAGAGCACTGTAAAAAACTGGAGGTAGAGGCCGCTTGTGCTGCAGCAATGATCGCGCTGCGCTGGGCATCATCTATACCTTGCTCAGTAAAAGCGCGAATGGAACGGTGGCTGCATAGTAAATCAATCGTCGGCGTCATAATCCTCTCCGGTTACTTCTTTTTGTGGGTTTGATTGAACAACTGCGGCGCCATGGCTTTCGCCGTTCGCCACATCATCAGCCATGCTGCGGGCAGCATCAGCGCAATGCCAAGGAAAAACAATAGCGTAGCCAACGAGTTTTTCGCCATAAACGCTGGGGCGCTGACCCAGTCGTTGACCAACAGCAGCGCGCCAATCACCGAAAGAACGCCCAGCACTTCCAGCAGCAATATCGGTTTGGGCAAAGTCGCCAGATTACGCATAGGTGAATCCCTCAGTGACTCAATTTGTCAGTCGCATGCCAGATCCGCATACTTCGCATCATGAGAGTGAAGTATGACGGATATAGTTTGCGGCCATTAGATTAACAGGCAATTTCTTCTTTGCTTAAGCAGGATGGGCGGGCATGATGAATGCCATTATTCACGCTGTAATGTGAAACTGGTCACAAAACAGCAGCGGAAGGAGAGAAGCAATGATTGCAGTGATTTTTGGCCGTGAAAGCTGCCCATACTGCGTACGTGCCAAAGAGTTAGCCACCAAGCTAACCAGTGAGCGCGACGATTTTAACTATCAGTACGTCGATATTCAGACCACCGGTATTACTAAAGCCGACCTGGAAGCGCGTGCGGGCAAACCGGTTACCACCGTACCGCAGATTTTCCTCGACGATCAGCATATCGGTGGCTACACCGAATTTGCTGCCTGGACCAAAGAAAATCTGGGTGTTGAAGCCTGATTGATCGGGCGCGTTATAGGGGGCGGCTTTCAGGCCGCCTCTCGCCACAAATCCATCATATTACTCAGGCCGCATCGCCAGCATTATCCGCAGTAGCCGCACCACCAAAGCGCCGCACCCCGCCCAGAACAACGCACTCAAACTCCACGCCACCACCAGCAGCCAACTGTGCATTTGCGTCACGGTGAACCACACCCACGCTAACCCCAGTAATGAGCCGCCCAACGCGACCCACAGCGTCCCGATCAGCGGGCTGTCTGGCTGCATCACAGCCATTAGCATGCCTGGCAATAAAAACAGCAATAACTCAGGTTGTCCACGCACGGCTTGTTCCGCCGCAGCGGCCCAAAAATGATGTGCAAAAATAAACACCAGCGTATAAAGCATCATGCCTAAAACCGATGCTGGCCAGCGATTATTGCGCTGCAACATAACCATCCTCAACTTTGACGTTAACAATATTGAAACGTTTACTGCCCTGATGCGCAAAAGTGGAAATAAAAATACACAGCAACGGCCCTAAGGAATGAAAATGGCTGATAGCTGAGGGAGTTAATTATGATTAGAATGACGCCGCTTTTAATTACGGTCTACCTCTCCGTGGCGGCAAGGATGCTTGCGGCTGCCACAAGATAGCGAAAAAAGACCCGTTCATCAACTCGTTACAGGTAAAGAAGAAGTTAAACCGTGAACATTAACGTCGCAGAATTGTTAAGCGGAAATGACGTTCTGTTATTATTTGTCGTCTTAGCCCTTGGGCTGTGTCTGGGTAAATTACGCCTGGGTTCTGTCCAACTGGGTAATTCCATTGGTGTACTCGTTGTTTCTTTGATTTTAGGCCAACAACACTTTGCGATAAATACCGACGCATTAAGCCTCGGCTTTATGTTGTTTATTTTTTGTGTCGGTGTCGAAGCGGGGCCAAACTTTTTCTCAATCTTTTTCCGCGACGGTAAAAATTACTTCTTTCTCGCCATTGTGATGGTAGTCAGTGCACTGCTGATAGCCTTAGGGCTGGGTAAACTGTTCGGTTGGGATATTGGGCTAACAGCAGGCATGTTGGCCGGTTCCATGACGTCAACGCCGGTGCTGGTTGGCGCGGGTGACACACTGCGACAAAGCATCAGCGATAGCCATCAGTTGAGCATGATGCAGGACAACCTGAGTCTTGGTTACGCCCTGACCTATCTGATTGGTCTGGTCAGCCTGATTTTTGGTGCGCGCTATCTTCCGCGCCTGCAGCATCAGGATTTACCGACCTGTGCGCAACAGATCGCGCGTGAACGAGGCCTTGATGCCGACAGCCAGCGCAAAGTGTTCCTGCCGGTAATTCGCGCCTACCGCGTGGGGCCGGAGCTGGTGGAATGGAGCGGCGGCAAAAATCTGCGCGAACTGGGCATTCACCGCCAGACCGGCTGCTATATCGAGCGCCTGCGCCGCAATGGGATCCTCGCCAGTCCCGATGGCGATGCAATGCTGCAACTGGGCGATGACATTTCCCTGGTGGGCTATCCTGACGCACACGCGCGCCTTGATCCCAGCTTCCGCAACGGCAAAGAAGTGTTCGATCGCGATCTACTCGATATGCGCATCGTCACCGAAGAGATCGTGGTGAAAAACCACAATGCGGTGAATAAGCGCCTCAGCCACCTGAAACTCACCGACCACGGTTGCTTCCTCAACCGCGTGATCCGCAGCCAGATTGAGATGCCGATTGATGACAGCATCATGCTCAATAAAGGCGATGTGTTGCAGGTCAGCGGTGAAGCGCGACGCGTAAAAAGCCTGGCAGACCGCATCGGCTTTATCGCTATCCACAGTCAGATGACCGATCTGCTGGCATTCTGCGCGTTCTTTATTATCGGATTGATGATCGGCATGATTACCTTCCAGTTCAGCAACTTCAGCTTTGGCATCGGCAACGCCGCGGGTTTGCTGTTCGCCGGGATCATGCTGGGCTTCCTGCGTGCTAACCACCCTACCTTTGGTTATATCCCTCAGGGTGCACTCACCATGGTGAAAGAATTTGGCTTGATGGTGTTTATGGCGGGTGTCGGCCTGAGTGCGGGAAGCGGCTTGCAACATGGGCTAGGCAGCGCAGGCGCACTGATGCTGTTAAGCGGCTTGCTGGTCAGTTTAATACCGGTGGTGGTGTGCTATCTGTTTGGTGCCTATGTGCTGAAAATGAACCGTGCGCTGTTGTTTGGTGCCATCATGGGTGCCCGTACCTGTGCACCGGCAATGGAGATCATCAGTGATACTGCACGCAGTAGTATTCCGGCACTAGGCTATGCAGGAACTTATGCGATTGCTAACGTTTTGCTGACGCTCGCTGGCACCCTGATTGTGATAATTTGGCCGCTTTTGCCTTTTTAAAAATATTTTTACTCCGTTCAGAACTTTCTATTTGGGGCGCAGTCTGAATAAGTGCCACTGCTTTTCTTTGAAATCCCCAAATTGAGGAGCCCGCCGGTCACTGACTTGCGGGTTTTTTTATGCCTGTTATTCCTGCCGCTTAAGGTTCTCCTAAGCGTAAATTGCGACCCTGCCGCTCTGATTTCGCTATTTTCAAACCTTCATGCAACTTTCATCAAAGTTAAACACTCCAACAACCCGCGATAAGATTAAGAGCCAGACTATTTATTGTTTGTCTGGACGCTTTTACGCTATCAACTTTATTTTACTGGCAATTTTTGCACTGGTGTTCTTGTGGTGGTCACGCCACGAAAGTCTGGATATCGCCATCACCAGGATGTGGTTTGATCCGCTGACACAGACGTTTCCGTGGCAGCACAACCGCTGGCTGGACCTGATTAATCATCGTTTGTTTAAAGATGTGATCATTGTCGGGGCGGTACTGCTGCTGTTACGCGGACTACAGAAGCGCGATGGTCGTCGCGTGCTGGTGGCCCTGCTGTTTGGCTTGGGGCCGCTGGTGGTAGGTATGCTGAAGGCGCACAGCGCACATTCATGCCCATGGGATCTGGCGATGTTCGGCGGTAAGGCTGCCACCTTCGCGTTGCTGGATGCCGTGCCCGCCAATAGCGGGCCGGGCCAATGTTTCCCTGGCGGACATGCCTCGAGTGGTTTTGCCATGATGGCGCTGTTTTTCCTGTGGTGGCCTGAACGTCCCCGCCGCGCGCTGTTGGCGCTATGCGCGGGTGGCGCAATTGGCCTGTTGATGGGTTATGGCCAGGTGATGCGCGGTGCCCACTTCTTCTCACACAACCTGTGGGCAGGCTGGTGGGTATGGCTGAGCCAGGTGCTGATTTTTGCTGGTGTTTCTTTTTGGGTAAACAGAACGAGGGTGATGAAACGTGATGGAAGCACTTAACCACACGATCTTTTTATGGATTAACGCCACTACGGATTCGCCGCAGTGGTTGATTCATCTGGCTACTTTTATCGCAAAAGATGTGATTGCGATTGTGCCATTACTGATTGTTGCGCTCTGGCTTTGGGGACCGCGCGATCAGGTTCAGTCACAGCGTGCGCTGGTGCTGAAAACCGGTATGGCGCTGATCTACGCACTGAGTATTTCCTGGTGTGTGGGGCAACTGCTGCCGCATCCACGCCCGTTTGCTATCGGCTTTGGCCATCAGTTCCTGGCACACGCCGCCGATGACTCTTACCCCAGTGACCATGGCACCACTATCTTCACCTTTGCGCTGGCATTTATCTTCTGGCATCGCCTGTGGTCGGGCGTGATTTTGTTGGCGGTGGGCAGTGCGATTGCCTGGTCGCGCGTCTATCTGGGCGTTCACTGGCCGATGGATATGCTGGGTGGATTCCTGGTAGGTCTGTTGGCTTGTCTGGCGTCGCACATGGCGTGGCAGCTATACGGTGAACGCATGCTGGCCTTTACGCATCAGGTGTATCGCGCACTCTTTTCAATGCCGATTAAGAAAGGTTGGGTACGCGGATAATGCAGAAGGCGGCGCAAATGCGCCGCCCAATTATCAATTAAACCACTTACCAAACCAGCCGTTGAATTTCATCATGATGAAGTCCCAAATGCGGCCAATAAAGCCGCCCTCTGGTACATCCTCCATCACCACTAACGGACGCTGATCAACCGTTTTGCCATCCAGCTGGAAATCAATGGTGCCCACCACCTGATTCTTCTGCAGCGGTGCCTCCAGTTGCGGCGAATTCAGGGTAAAGCTTGCCTTGAGGTTTTTCATTTGGCCTTTCGGCACAGTGATTGCCGCATCCTTAGCGACTCCCAGATTGACCAGGCTGTGGTCGCCAAACCAGACACGCTGTTGAGCAAAAGGCTTATCGGCTTTGATTGGCGTCACCGTTTCATAGAAACGGAAGCCCCATGTCAGCAGTTTCTCGCTCTCACGAAAACGAATCGCATCGGTTTGCGTGCCCAGCACCACTGAAATCAGTCGCATGTCACCATCTACTGCGGAGGCCACCAGATTGTTACCTGCGCCAGAGGTATGCCCGGTTTTAATGCCATCCACCTTTAGGTTACTGCTCCACAGCAGGCGGTTGCGGTTCATCTGCTTGATATGGTTAAAGGTGAACTCTTTTTCGCTGTTAAGCGCATACTCTTCCGGCACGTCACTGATCAGACGCTGACCAATGATGGCCATGTCACGCGCAGTGCTGTACTGCCCTTCCGCATCAAGACCGTGCACAGTCATGAAATGGGTATTTTGCAGTCCGAAGGCTTTAACGTAGTTGTTCATCAGACCGATAAACGAGTCCTGGCTGCCTGCAACATAATCCGCCAGCGCAATACAGGCATCATTACCTGACTGAATCACTACACCTTTATTCAGTTCCGAAACCGGAATGCGGTCACCCGGTTTAAGGAACATCAGCGATGAGCCGCGCAGTTTTGGATTGCCGGTTGCCCAGGCATCCTGACCAATGGTCACCAGGTCATCGTTATGTATCTTGCCCGCTTTCAGTGCCTGTCCAACCACATAACTGGTCATCATTTTGGTCAGGCTGGCGGGATCGAGGCGTTGATCAGCATTGGACTCTGCCAGCACTTTCCCGCTGTTATAGTCCATTAAAATCCAGGCTTTGGCTTCAATCTGTGGAGCAGCAGGTGCCTGTTCAGCCTGAGTGGTGACTGGAAGGAAAAGCACTAATAATGAAGTGGCAGCCAGCGGCCGCAAGGCAGAAGTGACGGAGTTTTTTCTCATGAGCGTGACCAGATTGTCCTTGTTAAATCATGGTTTTGGTGCGGGTAAGACATGTCTTAATAAAAGCTACACGCTAACCCCCTGCGAACAAAACCGTCCAATCGTAAAGTTTTTTAGAGTTTATTAGAGTAACCCTGGCACCAACGCCGCAGTGCTGCCACTTTTGATCTATTGCACAAGATGAAAAAATGCGAGAAATTCCGATTTTTCGCAGAACGGTTAAGCCAGTCACAAAATTCCGCTACCCTGATACCAGTCAGCCCGAGGAGAACCACGATGGACTTAGCCGTTTTCGATCTGGACGAAACCCTGATTTGTGAAGACAGTACCAGCCTCTGGCTGCGCTGGCTGGTTTCACAGGGATTCGCACCCGAAGCAGTCATTTTGCAAGAGCAGGCTCTGATGGAAAAATATCACGCCGGCACCCTGTCAATTGAAGAATATATGAGCACCACTCTTGCCCCTCTCGCCGGTATGGCGACCCTCACCGTTGAGGGCTGGGTGCGTCGTTTTATCCATCGCGACATTTTACCCCGTGTTTTCCCTGCCGCACGCGAACGCATTGACTGGCACCAGCAACGCGGCGATACCGTAATGATCATCACGGCCAGTGGCGACCATCTGGCCGTTCCGATTGCGCACCGTCTTGGTGTACATGGGGCACTGGCCATCGGTGTTGAGGTCGTGGACGAACGCTACAGCGGCCAGATCTATGGCACAGCGACCTATCGTGAGGGCAAGGTCACACGTCTGAGTGACTGGAAAGCCTTGCAGGAAGATCAACGCTTTGAGCGTACCTGGGCTTACAGCGATTCGATGAATGATCTACCGCTGCTGGCCCACGCTGATCATGCCTGGGTGATTAACCCCAATGCGCAGTTGCAGCAGGAAGCACAGCAGCGCGGCTGGGAAGTGTGCAACTGGGTGCGTTAAGTTAACCACGAGTCGGGTTGGCCGCGTCTGCCAACCCCACTTTTAACAGTTTTCCGTTGGCCTCATCCGTTAGCACATAGAGAAAACCGTCTGGACCCTGGCGCACATCGCGGATGCGTTCACCACGATCCTGCAACAAGCGCTGCTCCTCGACCACTTTCTCACCATTCACCCGCAGGCGAATTAAACTTTTCTCTTTCAAAGCACCAATGAACAGCGAGTTCTTCCACTGTGGGAAACGTGCGCTGTTGTAGAACGCCATGCCGCTGATGGCCGGAGAGACTTTCCACCAAAACAGCGGTTGTTCAGTCCCGGCGACATGGGTTCCCTCGGCTTCTGGCACCTTCTGACCGCTGTAATCGATACCGTAGGTGGCCAATGGCCAGCCATAATTTTTTCCTTTCTCTGGCAGGTTCACCTCATCGCCACCACGTGGACCGTGCTCACTCTCCCACATTTGCTGCGTCCACGGATTGAACGCTAAGCCCTGTGGATTGCGCATGCCATAGGACCAAATCTCTGGGCGGGCGTCTTTGGTATGCACAAAGGGGTTATCTGACGGGATCTCGCCATTCTGCGTCAGACGCACGATTTTTCCAGAGAGCTTATCCAGCTGTTGGGCACTGCTACTAACAAAGTTGTCCCCAAAAGCGATATAGAGATATCCCAGATGATCAAACGCCAGGCGCGTGCCGATATTGGCACCGCTGGAGAGTTTAGGCGTTTGCTCCAGCACCACTTTGAAGTCGTTTAGCTGACGGTTATCGTCGCTGAGCCGCCCGTACCCCACCACGCCGCCGGCACGCCCTTCAGCATTTGCCGTGGTGTAACTGAGCCACACGCGACGGCTTTGGGCGAAATCGGGCGCCAGCACCACATCCAGTAATCCCCCCTGACGATTGGCCCAGACTTTCGGCACCCCGCTGATGGGTTGCGATAACCCGGTGCCCGGTTGCCAACTGCGCAGTTGCCCGGAACGTTCAGTAATCAGCAAGGTTTGATTGTCAGGCAGAAATGCCACCGACCAAGGGTGGTCGAGCTTATCCTGCAACACCTGAACCTGGACCTCTGCAGCCAGAGTGAATGAGGGGTAACTGAATACGCCAAGCAGTAGCGCGACGGACGGTAAACGCATGGGAGGCTCCTTTATCACGGTTTGTGATCAAGGGTAGTCAGCCCGTAAGAAAGGATGTGCAGGATTTACAAAACATTAAGCCCGACGCGATGTCGGGCTGCAGGATTAAGGAGCTGAGAAAGCTACAACATCGCGCACCATCTCGTCGATGCCGGGACGTAAGTCATTGAGGGTGATTGGGGTGCTGTTATTAGGCAGTGACTTACCAAACGCCTTGCGCACCACCTTGATCATCGGTTTCCCAGTCTGGGCATCCACCGCTTCCACTTCCAGGAACAGCGCACTGTTTTGAGTTCTGTGCCCGGTGGCCGCCATGGTGCTGGCCACCACGGCAGCAATCGGTACCACTTCGTAGAACTGCATCCCTTCGTTTTCAGCACTCACCGCCGTGATTGCGCTCTTCACACGCAGGGTATGCGCACCTGGCTTGCCCACCACAGGTTTACGTTCCGACACCGCTTTTTTTAGTTGGGCGTCAGTGTACTGGCGAATCTGATCGAGAGTCTGCTGGCTGATTCGCTCGGTAGGGCGCGCGGCGGGATAATAAACCACCGGTTCAAACACCACATTGGTGTAATCCGCGCTGTGGTAATCCGGTGCTATCCAGCGTAGCGTCGGCTTTCCACTGGGCGATTGCGCCGGTTTTAACTGGCTGTAATCGCCAAGGAACCCAGAGAATTGCTGTTTATCGGCAACATGAGAGGTACAACCCACGGCCAGCATTGCCAGCGTTAAAGCAGGAATATAAAGACGAAATCGCATGAGAAAGCCCTTATAAGAAGTAAACGCTTCTCAAGTGTAGAGCGCACGCTGCGCTTTAGCGGGATAAATTCGCAGGATGTGAAGAAAACCACCCGCAGAGCAGGTGGTTTGCGGGATTACTCGAAGCAGGTCTCTGGATTATCTGAAAGTGAGATAAACGATTCACCGCCTTTGGTCAGGGCGATAATACCGCCGCTCTCAATATCATAAACCCACCCATGCAGGCGAATTTTGCCTTTACGCAGCGCTACCGCCACGGAAGGGTGTGTTTTGATATTGTTCAGCTGAGCAATAACGTTTTCTTTCACCATCTCGTTAAGACGGGTTTCAACGGACTCATACTTGCGCTCTTCCACCACGGCTTTTGCCGCATTGGCGTAATGTAGCCAGTGATCGACCGCAGGCATGCTTTCCAGGTCGGCGTTTGCCGCAATCGCATTCATGGCACCGCAATTCGAGTGGCCGCAAATGATGATTTCAGTCACGCCCAGTGCCACTACTGCATATTCAATGGTGGCAGAGACACCGCCCGGTTCAGGACCAAATGGCGGCACAATATTACCGGCATTACGAATCACAAACAGTTGACCGGGCTCAGATTGCGTGACTAATTCGGGCACCAGACGGCTGTCTGAGCACGAAATAAACAGCGCTTTAGGATTCTGGTTTGAAGCCAGACTTTTGAAAAGATCCTTCCTTTCAGGGAACACATTCTGTTGAAAATTCAGAAAACCTTTGACGATCTCTTGCATATGTCTGCTCTCACATTATCCACTTCTGCTTAGGCCATTAAATACGGCCTTCAGCGCGAGTTAACATTCTCCAGTGACAAGAATAACTTACCGTCACCGACCCAACATTTAAGCAAAACAGGCTGAATTGCACAACTCGGATCACCGCCCACTCTCCTGGCCACAACCTAAGTTTATGAGCTGAGCGGGTAAGTTAAGCATAGCGGGAATAACACGTGTAACTGATAAGGAGATTCTTTGCTTAACTATACATTTTCTCCAGCAACCTCTGTACAATCGCCCCCCTATCCACACTAATTATGATGAATTTTTATCCTTATGAGCCATGTCAAAAATCCGCCACGCGTGGGCTTCGTCTCACTCGGCTGCCCAAAAAACCTCGTCGACTCTGAACGCATCCTGACGGAACTGCGTACCGAGGGCTACGATGTGGTGCCACGCTACGATGATGCGGAGATCGTCATCGTTAACACCTGCGGATTTATTGATAGCGCCGTACAGGAATCACTGGAAGCGATTGGCGAAGCGCTGAACGAAAACGGCAAAGTGATCGTCACCGGCTGCCTGGGTGCCAAAGTGGATCAGATCCGCGAAGTGCACCCTAAGGTGCTGGAGATCACCGGTCCGCACAGCTACGAGCAGGTGTTGTCCCACGTTCACACCTATGTGCCAAAACCTGAGCACAACCCGTTCCTCAGCCTGGTGCCGGAGCAAGGTGTTAAGCTGACCCCGCGCCATTACGCTTACCTGAAAATTTCTGAAGGCTGCAACCATCGCTGCACCTTCTGCATCATCCCATCAATGCGTGGCGATCTCGACAGCCGCCCGATTGGCTCCGTGCTGGATGAAGCGAAACGTCTGGTGGAAGCGGGCGTTAAAGAGCTGCTGGTAATTTCACAAGATACCTCAGCCTACGGCGTGGACGTGAAGCACCGCACCGGTTTCTGGAATGGGTCGCCGGTCAAAACCAGCATGGTCAGCCTGTGTGAGCAACTGGCTAAGCTTGGCGTCTGGGTGCGTCTGCACTACGTGTACCCATACCCGCATGTGGATGACGTGATCCCGTTGATGGCCGAAGGTAAGATTCTGCCTTACCTCGATATCCCGTTACAGCACGCCAGCCCGCGCATCCTGAAGCTGATGAAGCGTCCTGGCGCAGTGGAGCGCACTCTGGAACGTATCAAACGCTGGCGCGAAATTTGCCCAGAGTTGACGCTGCGTTCGACCTTTATCGTCGGCTTCCCGGGCGAAACCGAGGAAGATTTCCAGATGCTGCTCGACTTCCTGAAGGAAGCGCGTCTGGATCGCGTCGGCTGCTTCCAGTACAGCCCAGTTGAAGGCGCTACCGCCAACCAGTTGCCGGATCAAGTGCCAGAAGAGGTGAAGCAAGAACGTTTCGACCGCTTTATGCAACTGCAGCAGAAAATCTCCAGCGAGCGTTTGCAGGAGAAAATCGGCCGCGAAGTGCTGGTGATCATCGATGAAGTCGATGAAGAAGGTGCAGTGGGCCGCAGCATGGCCGATGCCCCTGAGATTGACGGCGCCGTTTACCTGAATGGCGATCGTCAGGTTAAAGTGGGTGACGTGGTCCGTGTGAAAGTGGAACACGCTGACGAGTACGATTTGTGGGGTACGCGCGTTTAACCGTACTGCTGCTGGTGCGCACGTTTGCGCGCCAGATAATCCGTATCAGCTCGGATCCGATCCCAGCATGATTTGAAAATGGCCGCCGCAGCGGCCTTTTCTTTTTCCGTGGTGCGCGGCAGCTCTTTCCCCTCCGCATCATATTTTCGCCCGCCTTTATGATTGCTGTAACGGCGTGCGCGGGTGTAACCCATCTGAATGAACTTGCGTGCCATGTCCATGCCAACAAAATCGTCTTGGACGCGATAATCTTCAAACAGTTGCATGATTTGCACCGAGGACTCCTGCGCCAATTCCACGGTACGAAAGCGCCAGAACGGTAGAATTTCGCTCTTATAAGGCTCCACCATCAACACCCCCTGCTCACCGCGTCCCACCTGATAAAGGTCTGGCCGCTGTCGGAAATCGATATTGTTAAAGTCTTGTTCGTAATCAAAGGGTTTCACTGCATTTCTCCTGCACGACATTATCACCTGATGCAATTATTTTTTTTCGGCACTTAAGCAATACACTTCCACACCGATAACCTCTCTACCAGCCTACTTTGATCAGAGAGAATCATGTTGACGAAAATGAAAATTGTGACTGCCATCATATTGATGCTGTTGGTATTCACCGCCATGCAGGCCATCTCCGGCTCGCTATTTTTATCTTCCCTAATCGCTGGCCAGCATAATTTCACCGCCAGTAACCAACTATCGCATCAACAGCGTGAGTTCTCCGACAGCTGGCAAACACTGGTGAAAACGCGCGTCATTATCAACCGCGTCGCGATTCGTATCCTGAAAAATCAGACCGATGATGCTTCACGCGCGGCCATCAACAAGCTGCTGGTTTCTGCCGGCGCATCGCTTGATGAAGCTAAACAGCACTTTGACCGCTACAAAAGTGTCCCGCGTATTACAGGGCAAAGTGCAGCTTCCGCCGAGCTTATCGAAAGTAAATTCAACAACTACTACCAACTACTGAATCAATCTGCGACCTTCCTGAAAGCCAACAACTACGCCGCCTATGGCGAGTTGGATGCACAACTGGCGCAGGATGATTTGGAGGCGGCCTACAAGCAATGGCGTGGCGACAACGTTCAACTGATCAATGCGCGCGCTGCAGATAACGATAGCACTTATCAGCATATGCTGGTGATGGTCGCGGTGATGGCGGTGATTGTGTTGCTATTGCTGGTGGTGGTGTGGCAACTGGTCCGCCGCATTCTGCTGGCGCCAATGAAGCAGGTGCAGCAGCAAATGGAGCGTTTTGCCGACGGCGACCTTTCTGCCAGTTTAAAGATTGAAGGGCGCAGCGAAATGGCGGCCATCGCCGCGAGCCTCAACCATATGCAGCAGGCATTGTTGAGCACCATCAACAATGTACGCGACAGTGCCGATGCCATTTTTGGCAGCGCCAGCGACATCGCCAACGGCAATAACGATCTCTCTTCCCGCACCGAACAACAAGCCGCCTCACTGGAAGAGACGGCGGCCAGTATGGAAGAGTTAACCGCAACCGTGAAGCAGAACGCCGATAACGCACGCCAGGCTTCACAGCTGGCTAAAACCGCCTCAGAAACGGCGGATAAAGGCGGCAATGTGGTGGATGGCGTGGTGAAGACCATGCATGCCATCGCCGACAGCTCCAAAAAAATTGCCGATATCACCAGCGTGATCGATGGCATTGCCTTCCAGACCAATATTCTGGCGCTGAATGCGGCCGTCGAAGCGGCACGCGCGGGCGAACAAGGTCGCGGCTTTGCCGTGGTCGCCGGGGAAGTGCGTAACCTGGCACAACGCAGCGCACAAGCGGCGAAAGAGATTAATCTGCTGATTGAGAATTCGGTGCAGCGCGTCGATTTAGGTTCGCAACAGGTCAGCAGCGCGGGCGATACCATGCAGGAGATCGTCAG
>NZ_BBOC01000071.1:0-26219 GCF_001485335.1 Type-D symbiont of Plautia stali
GAATATATGCACCTGAAAGCGCACCTAACGTTATGAGCTGCACGGGTTGCCTGTAGGGTCGGCATTAATGCCGACCTGGTTTTTCCAAACACATCCGTAACGTCCCTTAACATCCAGCCGCAATATAATCGCCATTCGCACTCACTGGCACCACGGTTAAAAACAGCACTAAGGCAAACAGAATCAGCAGTGCGCCCCCCGCAATACGCACCAGCTTAAGCAGGTGATCAATCCGCGCCGAGCGCTCCGCAAGCCACAACTCGCCTGCGCGATGGCGAAAATGACGCACAAACAGGGCTAACGCCACCAATGCCATGCCCGTGCCCAGCGCCATGGTCATCACAGCGAACATCCCCCAGCGCGTAATGCCAATCACATTGGCAAACAGCAATACCGTGAGTGCGCCGCTGCAGGGTCGAACGCCGGTGGCGATAATGATACCCAGCCAGGCTTTCCAGTCATTGACCGGTTGCGTCGTGATGCCGTGATGGTGACCGCAGCCTTCATGGTGATGATGTTCATGCTGATGTTGACTGCGCCAGGCTTTCACCATCATCATCACACCGAGTCCGGCGATAAACAGCGCGCTGGCTTTCTCCAGATACCAGCGGCTGACGCTGAGATCGCCGGTCGTCAGGTTAAAGCCCACCGCCAGGATAAACACAAACGCGATGGCGCACAGCCCCTGCACCAGGCTGCCGATAAACGGCACGCTCAGGGCAACGCCATGTGGAGGTTGATGAGTGGAAAGCCAGGTGGTGACGATGAATTTGCCGTGCCCCGGACCGACTGCATGAAGAATGCCGTAAATAAAGGTCACGCCGATCAGCCACAACCCCGCGCTGTATTGCCCGCTGTTGATTTGCAGCAGGTGCGTCACCAGTAGACGATGCAGTTGAATTTGTGATTGTAATGACCAGGCTTGAAACGCTGTCCATTGGGTGAACAGTGTTATCAGTGCCGTCAGCAGCACGAGCGCAGCAAGGGTAAATCCGGTTTTGGTGGCAGTCATAGCTATGAGATATCGCGGCCCTGAAAGCCACCAGCATGCGGGATTTTTCTGCGTTGTAAAGGCACACTTATCTTTGAATTGTAGGGCGCGGCCCTCGGGCCGCCCTTGAACCCAATAGGCGGTCAGGCCGCCGTTATTTCTCAGCAGACAGGGCGTTTTTGCCCACGGATGTAAAAATGGCGTCGCTCTGTGGGGTATGAATGCGACCACATAAGACGTTGCGTAAGTGACGTTGTAACGGGTGGTGGCGTGTCAACGCATGGTTACCGATGCTTTCCACCATGAGTTCAACCGCGCGAATCGCGTTCTCCGTTACCACCTGTTTGATTTGTGCCGTGTGAGCGCTGGTGACCTGCCCGTTTGCTGCACTGTTGAGCAGCGTGTGATTGGTAAACAGCAGGGTATCAATGCGCCCGACCAATTCCTGAAAACGTGGCAGTGACGCCAGTGGTGCGCCTAAATTAGCGGGGATACGCTGCTGCAAAAATCCGATAAACCAGTCGCGTGCGCTTTGCGCAATGGCGTCATACAGCGAACCGAGCAGCACCGCCATCCACAGCGAGTCCTCTTCATTTAGCCCCGGTTTTGGCGTGCTCCAGGGCGTCACATTGACTGCATGCTCCAGTGGAATAAAAACGTCCTTCAACACCACGCGATGGCTACAGGTGCCGCGCATGCCCAGATGATCCCACTCATCGATAATCTGGATACCCGGCGCATCGGCGGGTACCAGATAGCCGCCGACCAGCGGATCGGCATCGTCGCTACTCGCCCAGACGATAAACCAGCTCAAGCCGTGACTTCCCGTGGAGTAGATCTTCTCGCCAGTGATACGCCAGCCGTCGGCACTGCGCCGTGCCCGCGTAGCGGGCAAGCCTCCTCGCGCTGGTGTGCCCAGTTCAGGCTCCACCCGCAGCGCATTGATCAATGCACCTTGCGCCACCACGCTTTGCGCCACCCGCTGGCGCACGGACTCCGGCCAGGATGATTCCTCACCCAAACGACGGGTATTGAGATACTGCATAATCAGAATCAGTGCGGCGGAAGGTTCACCGCGTGCGACAGCCTGAATGATGGCCTGGCAGCTCAGTAAGTCGCCGCCGCTGCCGCCGGCCGCAATGGGCAGTGCGTAATGGAGCAACCCTTGCTGATGTAAGCGTGCAAAAGCCTGCTGGGGAAATTCGCCACTGCGATCAACCTGTTCGGCCTGTTCAGCCAGGGATTCGGTTATTACCGGTAATATTTCGCTGAGAAAAGGGAGCTTATTAACCATCATCAATTGCCTTATTTATCCCTCTGTTCAATAGGGTCGATTGTTGCCTTTAATGGCTGCACTGTAAAAGCAATAAAACGGCTTACGACATGCGTAATTGGCATAATTACGTGGCTGGTTGCGACATTAATTAACGATTACTCTGCCTGCTCCTGAAATGAATTATTACAACGCCTATTCCATCACCTGCATTTATTTTTGGGAGTAAAACCATGCCAGCGAATTATTCACTGTCACGTCGTCGATTTATTGGTTATTCCGCCGCCGCTATGATGGCCTCCGCACTACCGGGGCGAAGTTTTGCTGAACAACAGATGCACGATATGCCGATGTCTGGCGATCTGTTACAGGGCGGGGCGGGAAAATGGGCCTTGGCGAAACCCACGCATATCCGCCTTGCGGTCAATCTCAACGCCATCTGCCTGGCTCCGGTTGTGGTGGCCGATCAGCATAACTTCTTCAAAGCGCACAATCTTGAGGTCGAGTTCGTGAACTTCGGTAACTCGACGGAGTTACTACTGGAGTCAATCGCTACCGGCAAAGCGGAAGCGGCTATTGGTATGGCGCTGCGCTGGCTGAAAGCGTTGGAGCAGGGCTTTGATGTCAAGCTGACGGCGGGCACGCACGGTGGTTGCATGCGCTTACTGGCGCGCAATGATGGCCCCACCACGCTGGAGCAACTGAAAGGGAAAACCATTGGCGTCACGGATATGGCTGGTGCGGATAAAAACTTTTTCTCGCTGATGCTGAAAAAACATGGCATCGATCCCAACGCGGATGTGAACTGGCGCGTGTTCCCGCAGGATCTGTTGCCGATGGTGTTGCAGAAGGGAGAGATTCAGGCAGCAAGCGGTTCGGACCCCATCATGTGGCGCTTAACGCAACAGCCGGGATACCGTGAAATCGGCACCAATCTGATGGATGAGTATGCGAACCTCAGCTGCTGTGTGGTGGGCACGCGTGGCAGTTTGATTCGCGAACAACCCGAGGTCGCGGCGGCCATCACCCACGCTATTTTGCAGGCTCATGCCTATGCCGCACAGCACCCTGAAGCGATTGGCAGCGAGTTTAACGGTCAGGCACTGAATACCACGCCACAAGAGATCGCCAGCGTGTTGAAGACGCACACACATGGGCACTATTCGGTGGGCAATGCATTTGTGAATGAAATTGATGTCTATGCGCGGGATTTAAAGGCGATAAACGTACTACGACCAGAAACCGACCCGATGCTGTTTGCCAAGGGCATTACCAGTAATGTATTGGTTTGATGATAAATATTGATGATGGCAATGGATGGTGGCTCTGACGCTTATTTGGTCGCCATAAATGACAACCCTACGATGATCGTGCGTGGTTTTCGTAGGGTGCACATTCAGGTACAACCGGGATAAAAAAGCATTTGCCGTGCGAACGCCCGTTGTCGTCGGGCGTTACTGTCATCTTCAGCGGCCCAAAGGCTACGCAATCTTCTGTGACGTCTGAATTGCATTCGCCAGTTTAAAGGTCTCTGCAGGCAGCTGGTGCGCGAACAATTGCGTACTTAAATAGCTACTGCCGCCATCAGCCAGCAGTACGATAATATGCTTGCCAACATTCTCAGGGCGCGCCGCCACCTGCTCGGCAGCCCAGAGCACCGCACCGGAAGAGTCGCCGACCAGCACGCCTTCACTCAATGCCAGCTGACGTGCTGCGGCATACGCCTGCCAGGTCTCGACGGCAATCACCTCGTCATATACCCGATGATCCAGATTGGCGGGGATGCGTTCAGGAGGCTGATTGCTAAAGGCGTGCACGCCGGTAATCTCCAACGGTTCAGGACGTAATTCACTGGGCTGTGATCCCACTCCTGGCTCTACGGCAATCACCTGCAAGGCAGGGTGCTGCTGCTTAAGGAAGCGCCCGGTGCCGGACAAGGTGCCGCCCGTACCCACAGCGGCAATAAAGATATCCAGCTTGCCACCGCTGTCGCGCCAGATCTCCGGCCCGGTGGTCTGGACGTGAATCGCCGGGTTTGCTGGGTTCTCCAGCTGTAACAGGAAATGCACGTCTGGTTCAGCAGCGGTGACTTGTTCAGCCAACCACTTGGTTGCCGCGACAAAATCGCCGTTGCTGGCATCGTAAAACTCTTTGAAACCCTCAATGGTGCTAAATGGCACCACTTGCGCACCGTAAGCCTGGATCAGCTGCGTGCGCTCAATACTGACGAAGTCATTAATGTAGACCCGGAATTTGTAGCCTTTAGCGGCGGCGATGGCAGCTAAACCAATGCCGGTATTGCCGCTGGTGGTTTCTACCAGCGTATCGCCCGGCTGTATGATGCCGTTGCGTTCTGCGTCTTCGATCATGCTCAGCGCGATGCGATCTTTCACGCTGTGATTAGGGTTAAACAGCTCTAGTTTGGCAATCACTTCGGCCTGGATCGCCTGCTGCTGTGTGTAGCGTGACAGCCGGAGAAGGGGCGTATTACCAATTAACTCAGTAATGGAGGAAGAAATTTTAGCGACCATAGTTCACCTCAATAATGGGGGATGGCATTACCATTTCACCGCGCTGCGCTGCCACGAAAGCAGACGATCGCGAATGATGAACAACAAGGAGATCAGTGATGAAAACAGCAGCGCCATGACAATCAACGCGGCATACATATTGGCGTAGGCGGCCCAGCCTTGCGCCCACTGCAAATACCATCCCAGACCCGATTTCACCCCCATCATTTCCGCGGCCACCAGCACCGAAAATGACGCGCCCAGGCCCATAAATAAGCCAACAAACAGATGGGGTAATGCGGCAGGCACGGCGACACGCAGCACCAAAAACATCGAGTTGGCCCCGAGCGTACGAGCGACGTCGTAATAGCGCGTATCCACGCTGGAGACACCGGACCAGGTCAACACGGTCACCGGGAACCAGGTGGCGAGCGCAATCAAAAACACAGCAGCCGAAAAGCTGGAGGGGAAGAAGTACAGTGAGAGTGGCAACAGCGCGGTGGAGGGCACTGGGCCGAGGAAGCGCAGAATCGGATGCACCCAATACCCGAGCCCGCGCGACCAGCCAATCGCTACGCCGGTGACAAAGCCCACCACGCTGCCGTAGATAAACCCGAAGGCCAGCAGACGCAGTGAATTGAGTACGCTATCCAGCAGACGTGGCCAGTCGGTGGCGTAAGCCTCGACCAGAGCGCGCGGTGGCGCAAAGAAGGGCGCAGGCAGTAATGCCAGTTTTCCGGTCACGGTTTCCCATACGCCGATAAACAGCGCCAGTGCAATCAGCCACGGGCCGCTGCGTTTCAGCGGGGCCAGTAGCGTCAGGCGCGGAAACAGTCCTGAGGCAATCGCCAGCCCGCTGAGAAACAGCGCGATGACGGCAAACAGTTCGTGAGTCTCTTTGACAAACCGGGGCGTGGCAAAGCCTTGCGGCTTATCCGGTACCACCACCATCAGCGCTACCAGCGCCCACCATAACAGCAGCGCACCCCACACGGCAGGTTGCAGGCGGCGCGGCGTATCACGGGTTTGGGCAATCGTCAGGGTTTCACTGGCCATCACTGTCTCCTTAGCTCGACATGTTGCTCATCTGTGCCATGTTACTGGCGTGCTGGTGGGGGGACTCGGCGGGCAGCAGCTCGGGCACATAGTGCTCGGCAAAGCGTTGCGCATCGGTGTCCGGACGGATCACATTGATCTTCTTCAGTTCTTCAACATAGGTCGCTACTTCGCTACGCAACTGTGCGCCCGTGGAATGATGATGATGGGTGTGCTCTTTGAGCATCGCGGTAATATCTTCGACCGGCACCGAACCTGGCACGAAGGGTTGGAAAATTTTGGCCGTTTCCGCGGGATGATCGGCGGTCCACTGCTGGGCATCCACGATAGCCTGGGTAATAGCACGTGCGGTGGCGGGGTCATCACGCACCAGTGAACCGCGTAATCCCAGCACACAGCAGGTCATGGTGGCGTATTCACCCTTGAGGTTGTTATCCACCTCCAGCAAGTCGTGTTGTTTTTTCAGCAGCCAGCCCTGCGGGTCATCGGTGGCCAGAGCCTGAACTTCACCTTTGCGCAGTGCTTCACCGAACAGGTCAGGAGGATACTGCAACCAGTTCACCTGTTTATCCGGATCGATCCCCTGTTTCGCTAACTGCACTGCGAAGAAGTTGCGGATTGGGCTAGCCTGATCGCTGACCGCGACAGACTTGCCAACCAAATCTTTCACATCACGGATCCCGCTGTTTTGCGGAGTGAGCAATCGCATGCAGCCGCCGTGGGTGCCAACCGTGAGGTCAACGTCAAAGCCTTGTTCCAGCGGTTTTAACCAGCGCAGCGCCATACCAATTCCACCGTCAGCCTGACCGGTGGCGATGGCCTGTAATAGTGCGTCGGTCGGCCCGCTAAAATTTACCGGTTCGACATTCAGACCATATTTTTTAAAGAAGCCCTGTTTAAGCGCCACGGAAATCGGTGCCTGACAGACCGCAGTCTGCCCCCATGCCAGCTTGATGGTTTTGAGAGGTTTGTCTTCGGCGAACACATTGCTACTCAGCAATGGATTCACCGCCATACCGGCGCTCACTAAACTGACACCGCGCAACAGTGCACGGCGGCTCAGAGATATATTGTGCATTGCCATTCTGCTTTCCTTGTCGATAAACGATCACAGGCACTATCTCTTAGCCATTTCCCGCCACCAAATAACAATCCCGCATGAACTCATGCAGTTTTTATTTATCAATAATTAAGGATAAGTTTGCTGAAATGGCTATTTCAGCGTGCAGGTTGCCCGGCTTACTCTTATTTCCATTAACGTTGCCTCGAACGTCAAAACCGGAGCGGAATATGACTGTTACCTCAGCAGGCGTAAATATTGCGATTGAAAAAGTGAATCACCATTTCACCCTCGAAGGCCGGGATCTCCCGGTGCTGGAAAATATAAATTTGCAGGTCAAGGCCGGTGAGTTTGTTGCCTTGTTGGGGCCATCCGGCTGCGGTAAATCGACATTGCTGCGTCTACTGGCCGGGCTTGAACCTCCGGCTAGCGGTCTGCTGGCGGAAGAGGGCAAAGCCATCACCGCGCCCGACCCTTCCCGCGTGGTGGTGTTTCAGGACCCGACGCTCTACCCGTGGCGCACGGTGTATGACAACGTCGGGCTGGGTTTACAGATTCGTGGAGAGAGTCGCACGGTGCGAGAACAGCGTATTAACGCGATGCTGGATCGTGTCGGGCTGAAGCAGTTTGCCCGCGCCTGGCCGCATCAGCTTTCAGGCGGTATGGCGCAGCGTGCCGCGTTGGCGAGGGCGCTGGTTAATGTGCCGCGCCTGCTGATTCTGGATGAACCGCTCGGCAAGCTGGATTCATTAACCCGTTTGCGGATGCAGCAGGAAATCGTCGATCTCTGGCAGGAGCAGCAATTCACCACGCTGATGGTAACGCACGATGTTGAAGAGGCATTAGTGATGGCTAACCGCGTGGTGGTGTTCAGTCCCCGACCGGCCAAGGTGGTGGATGTGATTGAGGTCGATCTGGCATGGCCACGCCGCCGCGACGATCCACAGCTGGTGGCGTTGCGCCGCCGTATTTTGGATCTGTTAGGCGATGAACGCGTCGCAGCGTGATAATTTCACTATGCACATGTCACCATTGCGTTAAGCATGAGCCGTCTGGAAGCCGTAAGGTAGTTGAAACTATATTGGTGACTTAAGGTGCTGAACGTTGGAGTTATCACGTCGAATTTTTCTTAAAGGCATGACCGCCCTTTGCATGACAAAAGTGCCTCTGGCACATGCGGTGGGGCCAAAGCCCACTTTAGAACGGGTGCTGACCTCACCCTGGATGGCAAATCAGGTGGCTATCACACGCCAGCAGCGCCTTTTTCTCGGTCTGCCACGTTACTCTTCTGAACATCCTACGCCATCATTAGTTCGGCAGAGCAAAGAGGGTATTCTCCATCCTTTTCCAGGAAACAGCTGGAACAACTGGAAGCCAGGTGATGATGGCAGTGAAGCCTTTGTTTATCTCAATTCCGTGCACGTCTTTAATGATGAGACCGTGTGGTGTGTCGATCAAGGCTCATTGAGCGCGGGGGTTTTTGGTGAGCAGTACAGTAAACCCGCACCCGGTGCGCAAAAAATTGTCCAGTTAGATGCGAAAAGCGGAGAAATACTGCGAATTTTACGCTTCGACGATCACATCTTACCGCCTGGTGCGCAGTTAAACGATTTACGTTTCTATGGTTCGCTGATGTACGTAACCGATTCTGGTTTAGGCGGCATAATTGTGCATGATTTTGAAAATGGCAAAACGATCAGAAGGTTATCAGGTCTGTCTGTTGTCAAAGCCAGTGATAAAGCGCCTCCCGCGATGCTGGCGCATGTGAAAGGTGGCACCACTTTTCATCCACCCAACAGTGACATGATTGAGATCACCGCTGATGGCAAATGGCTCTATTGGGCGGCACCAACAGGACCTCTTTATCGTGTTGAAACGCGTATCTTACGCGATGTTGCTCGTTCTGATGCTGAAGTGGCTACGCAGGTTGAGACGGTCTACGACAACAACTTTTCCGGTGGCTGCGCAATGGATTCTGAGGGGAATGTCTATTTCTCTGAAACCGTGACGCACAACATCACTGTGTGGTCACCGACAGGGAAGACAGCAGTGTTAGTGAGCGACCCGCTTTTGGTACGGCCAGACGGGTCGTTTATTTCGCAGGATCGTAAACTCTATATCCCCGTAAAACAGCCTGTGAAAAGCACCACATCTCACGGGGAACAAGTATCCAATTTTCATATTTATCGTCTTGATCTGCCTGATAGTGTTGAAGGCATTCGGCTGGGGCATGCCGTAACGGGAGAAAATGAACCCCACTAAACCGCGATGGAAAACAGCAATTCACGCAGCCAGCGATGCCCGGCATCGCGGTGCGTGCGCTCATGCCACACGACGATTTTATTGAAGCCTTGAATCGCCAACGGCGGCGGTAAAACGCTTAAACCGGGTAAATTATGGGTTAGTCGACGGGGAACCACGCTAATTAAATCACTCACTCGCAAAATTTCTGGCAGCACCAAAAAGCTGCAAACAGAGAGCGTAACGCGTCGCGAACGCCCGAGTGCGGCCAGGGATTTATCCGTGACGCCACTAAAACTTCCGCCCACATAAGACACCAACGCATGGTCCTGGGCGCAGAAGCTGTCCAGCGTTAAGGCGTTGGGCTGCGCGAGGGCATGGCCTTCTCGCAGCAGGCAAACATAGTCTTCGTCATACAACGACCGTGCGTGTAAGTCGGCCGGAGCCGTGTCCGGCGTGATGAGTGCAAAATCGATGTCCCCTCGCTCAAACTGTGCGGTGAGTTGTTCATTGTTCACGGGTAAAACGGCCACCCGAATACCGGGCGCTTGAAGGCGCAACGCCGCCATAAACGGCACAACGACCGCGCGCAAGGCATAATCTGTGGCAGCTATCTTGATGGTGATATCCGCCGTGGAGGGATCGAACGCTTTTGGCTGTAGCAGTTCCCCCACTTCAGCCAGAATTGTTTTGACGGGCTGCGCCAGTTCCAGAGCGCGTAACGTCGGGATGATACCCCGCTGCGTGCGGGTAAACAGGGGATCGTCAAAACACTCGCGAAGGCGTGTCAGCATACCGCTGACAGCAGGTTGCGTCAGCGATAAGCGCTCCGCGGCACGCGTGACACTGCGCTCATCCAGTAACGCATCGAGTGCTTTAAGCAGATTAAGATCCAGGGTGCGAATATCAGTTTTCATAGGCCCTTACGTTAACAATAAAATCCGTTGCTACCCCAATCAGCACGCCGTTCACATAAGGATTTAAGCGCCCAACAGTTGCTGACGCAGAGCTTCGCCTACGGCAGTGGCAGATTGTGGGTTTTGCCCGGTGATGAGTTTTCCATCGGTGACCACGTTGCAGTGCCAGTTTTCTGCGGGCTGGTGGCGTGCACCGCGTGATTTCAGGGTCGCTTCCAGCATAAACGGCACGACATTCGCTAATCCAACTTCCATCTCTTCCGTATCCGTAAAGGCCGCAACGCGCTTGCCTTTCACCAGATACTGGCCATTGCTCAGCTTCACATTGACGAGTGCCGCAGGGCCGTGGCAAACCGCGGCGACGGGTTTATTCTGTTCATACAACTTGCGCGTCAGTGTTTTCACTGCATCATCATCGGGAAAGTCCCACATGGTGCCATGGCCGCCGACGAACAGTATTGCACTGTAATCTTCACTCTTGACCACAGCGAGCGGCAGGGTGTGGTTTAACCGCTGTTGAAACTCACTATCATCCCAATAGCGTTGATTAATTTCATCGTCCCCTATGCCGTATACTGGTGGCTTTCCCCCCAAAATCGAAGCCAGCGCAACGGGAATGTTTGCTTGCTCTAACACGTGCAGCGGGTGCGTTAATTCTGGCAAATAAAATCCTGAAATTTCATGTCCATTGACGATATTGCGATAACTGGTCAACACCATTAACACCGGTTTCATCGCTTGTTCCAGGCGCTCAGCCATTATGTTTCCTCAAATATGCATGGGTGATTTAGCGCCAGAGTATCCGATGCAGATATTAAGAAAACCGACATTCTCTTATGGTCTGTATAAATTATCGTTATGTTGCCGAGGCAATAATTCTCACCAGATATCATCTAAACTTATATCATAAATAAAAAATGGCGATTGGTCTTATTTCTCGCGTGGATTGATACTGCTCTCGTTCCTTATCAACCACGAGATAACACTGATGAAAATGAATGCCATCCACTGGCCTGAAGGCTTCGTACCGGGTTTTGCCGATAACTACTGCTCAAATGAAGTGATTGTTGCGGGTCTGTCCACACAAGATATCTGGCCGTTGCTGAACACCCCATCGCTGTGGCCGACCTATTACCAGAATTCCGCTAACGCACGCTTTTATGACAATAAAGGTCCTCAGCTGGAACAGGGTGTGCGCTTTTACTTCGAGACCTTCGGCTTCCCGGTTGAAGCGCAGGTTACAGAGTATGTCGCGCCAGCAGCAGGTGAAGCGGCGCGCGTTTCATGGCACGGCTGGGCAGGGGAAGTCGGCAGTGATGAGCGTCTGGATGTGTTACATGCCTGGCTGATTGAAGATCTCCCTGACAACCGCGTGCGCATCCTGACTCAGGAAACGCAGAACGGTAAACCTGCTGTTGAGCTGGCTAATGCCAAACCGAACCCAATGATCAACGGTCATCAGGATTGGCTGGATGGACTGGTTGCCGCAGCAAAAGCACGTAAATAAGGCTACATGCTGGCTTCCAGCCAGCGTAATGCCTGCTGCGCACGCGCAGAGAGTGGCCATTCGGCACGGTGAATCAACCAGATGGTATCCACCAGTGGCGCACCGGCTTCGATAACCTGAATGTCATCCTGGCGGTGAAACGCCAGACGCGCATAGCGCGGTAACACCGTGAAGCCCAGCCCACGTGCAACGGGTTCAAGGATCAGGCTGATCTGATTGCTGAACCCACGCTGGGGCAAATTGCGCACGCCCGCATTGCCGGGGAAGCGTCGGCTCAGCAGGCGTGTGGCCATCGCCTGGCCGTCAGGATGATCGATAAAGCCCAACGCGTCGAGATCTTCCCAGTGGGAAGCGTTCTTGCCTTTAGGGGCAATCAGTTCCAGCGGCTCTTCGGCAAATTTTTCGGCGACCAGGCGTTTGTCATCGGGCTTTTGCGTCATTAAACCTATTTCGTATCGATTGTGTAATACCGCATCCATCACCTCACTGTCTGGGGCAAAGCGATGGCGCAGGGATAAATCAGGATGCTGCTGCTGCAAAGCGAGCAGTAAAGGATAAAGACGAAGACCGATGCTGCCGGGGGATATCAGGCTCACCTCACCGCAGGTCACATCACCATCACTGAGTCTTAATGCCAGGTGGCGCTGCGCACGATCCACCTGCTGGCAATAATCGAGCAACGCCCGGCCCGCCGGGGTGAGTTCTAAGGGACGCTTACTGCGCAGGATCAGCGGCCCCAGCTGCTGCTCAAGATGGCGAATGTGCTGACTCACCGCCGCCTGGGTGATGCCCAACTGTTCAGCGCTGGCGGTGAAACTGCCGACATCCACTAGCGTAGCGAATGATTTTAACCATTGTGGGTTTAGCATAATGAAATTTTATAATTACCATAATTGAATCACTGTTTTCATTATACTCCTGCCAACGTAGCCTGTGGATCTTTAAACAGGAGATTAATTATGAGCACCCCGTACCCACGTACTTTTTCCCATATTGGTCTTTCAGTGACGGATTTGGATGCTGCGGTGAAGTTTTATACCGAAGTGATGGGATGGTATTTGATCATGCCACCGACTGAAATTCAGGAAGACGAATCCGCCATTGGCGTGATGTGCAGCGACGTGTTTGGCGGTGGCTGGGAGAAGTTCCGCATTGCCCATCTCTCTACCGGGGACCGCGTCGGTGTCGAGATTTTCGAATTTAAAGCCGCTGAGAAACCGGAAAACAACTTTGAGTACTGGAAGACCGGTGTCTTCCACTTCTGCGTGCAGGATCCGGATGTTGAAGGACTGGCTGCCAAAATCGTTGCCGCCGGTGGCAAGCAACGTATGCCGGTACGTAAATACTTCCCCGGTGAGAAGCCCTATCGCATGGTCTACATGGAAGATCCGTTCGGCAACATCATTGAGATCTACAGCCACAGCTATGAACTGACTTATTCGGCGGGTGCCTATGTCTGAACAAGCAGTTTCGGTTCCTGCTGACTGGCGCGGCTGGGTCTGGCAGGGGGGCGATTCGCCACTGGATTTGCAGGAGCGTTACCTCAGCGCGGCACCACTCCAGTCGGGTGAAATACTGGTGAAGAATGGCGCCATTGGCCTCAATCCGGTGGACTGGAAGGTCCTTAACACTCAAGTCGAACAAGTGCCGGGCGTCGATGGCGCTGGCACAGTAGTGGCCGTGGGGACCGGTGTCGATAAGAGTTGGCTCGGCGTGCGGGTCGCATACCATCAAAATCTGCAACGCAACGGCAGCTTCGCGGAATATACCGTGCTGGCGGCACAGGTGGTGATGCGCATCCCGGATGAGCTTGATTTCGCGACTGCAGCGGCGTTTCCTTGCCCGGCGCTGACAGCGTGGCAGGCCATTGAGAAGATTCCCGTTAAACCCGGCGCGCCAATACTGATTGCCGGAGCGGGAGGATCAGTCGGCCATTATCTGGTGCAACTTGCTCAGGCACGCGGCTTTGACGTGACCACTTTAAGCAGTGAGCGGCACTGGGCGCGCTTACACGCACTGGGTGCGAAGCGCTGCCTCGATGATATCCAGCACAATGCAGATACAACTCAACAACGCTATTTTGCCGTGATTGACGCGGTGGGGCCGGAACACGCGGAAAGTTTAGCAGACGCATTACTGGCTAACGGTCATCTGGTCTGCATTCAAGGGCGTGTAGCCCAGTGGCCTTGCGCTGCATTTGGGCGTGCACTCTCCCTGCATGAAGTGGCGCTGGGGGCGTTGCATCAAACGGGTAACGCCCAGCAATGGCAGGAGATAACACAGCAGGGTGAAAACCTGCTAAAGCAGATCGCCAGTGGAAGTCTGCAAAGCGAAATGTTACTGCATTTCCCTTACGATCAACTGCCTGCCCAATTGTTAGCTTTGCAGCATCGCAATTTCAGCGGCAAGCAAGTCATTTTGCTTTAATCACATTACGAGGTAGTTATGGGACTGTTTGCACCTTTTAGTTTAAAAGACATCACGTTGCGCAACCGTATCGCGGTGCCACCCATGTGTCAGTACAGCGCAGTGGATGGGTTAAGTAACGAATGGCATCGGGTCCATTACAATAGTCTGGCGCGCGGCGGTGCAGGCTTAGTCATTGTCGAAGCAACGGCGGTGTCACCAGAAGGACGTATCACGCCCGCTTGCCTGGGCATCTGGAACGATGAACAGGCAGAAAAACTGGCGCAAATCGCACGCGAAATTAAAGCGTCAGGCGCAGTACCGGGCATTCAAATCGGCCATGCTGGACGTAAAGCCAGCGCGAACAAACCCTGGGAAGGTGATGATCACATTCCAGCAGGAGACACCGCCGCCTGGGAAACGATTTCCCCTTCAGCCGTAGCTTTCGGCGCCAATTTATCACGCATGCCAAAGGCCATGACGCTGGACGATATCAAGCGCGTGCGTGAAGACTTCGTCCGCGCAGCACAGCGCGCGCGTGATGCCGGTTTCGAGTGGCTGGAGCTACACTTCGCCCATGGTTATCTGGCGCAGAGTTTCTTCTCTGTCCATGCCAATCAGCGTACTGATGAATACGGTGGTGATGCAGCCGGACGCAGTCGTTTCCTGCGTGAAACCTTCGATGCGGTGCGCGAAGTATGGCCGGAGAATCTGCCGCTGACCGCGCGCTTTGGTGTGCTGGAATTTGACGGTCGCGATGAAGAGACGTTGCAGGAGGCGATCACGCTGACCAAACAGTGGCGCGACAATGGTCTTGATCTGTTAAGCGTCAGCATGGGCTTCTCGACGCCGGACGCCAGTATTTCGTGGGGAACCGCATTCCTGGCGCCAATTGCTGAACGCGTTCGCCGTGAAGCCAACATCCCTGTCACCTCAGCATGGGGCATTGATGCACCTGCCGTTGCCAATGAAACCATTGAGAAAGGGCAGTTGGATCTGGTGATGGTAGGCCGTGCGCACCTGAAAAACCCGCACTGGAGCTATCAGGCTGCGCTGGCGCTGGATAAAACCGAGCCTTCCTGGGTACTGCCAGCACCTTACGCGCACTGGCTGGAACGCTATCGGGTGAGTGAAAGTTAATATGCGAAACCTGCCAGTATTGGCAGGTTTTTTTTAGCTCTTAGCAAAAATCCACAGGTCATCTTTAGGCAGCGAGAGGCGGAAACGTTGATTGCCGCGGAACTCTTTGCCGTAGGCTCTCAGTGCAAAGCCGTCTTCCTCGGTGCGGAACAGATACTCCCATCGGTCGCCTAAATACATGCTGGTGAGCAGTGGCAGCTCAATGAAGTTGTCTTCGGTGGTTTCCGCAAAGTGCAGACGCTCAACACGAATTACCGCGGTGCCTTCCTGGCCGACGCGAATGTCACTGGTTGCCTTGCCCCAAAGCGCCCATTTCGCGCCTGCAATGCGTGCCCGGTCGCCCTCAACATGGGTGATTTTACCGTGCAGACGATTGTTGCTGCCCATAAATTCAGCGGCAAACAAGGTGGAGGGCTGACTGTACATCTCCTGCGGCGTGCCTTGCTGTTCAATCACGCCATTATTGAGTAGCAGGATACGATCAGAGATCGCCATCGCTTCATTCTGATCGTGTGTCACCATCAACGCAGATAAGCCGAGGCGGATGATTAACTCACGTAAAAAGACCCGCGCCTCTTCCCGGAGTTTGGCATCCAGGTTTGACAGCGGCTCATCCAACAGGATCACCGGCGGGTTATAGACCAGCGCACGGCCAATTGCCACGCGTTGTTGCTGCCCGCCAGACAGTTGATGCGGGTGGCGTTTGCCGAGGTGTCCAAGACCGAGTTGGTCTAGCACTGCTTGCACACGGTCATTGATCTCTGCGGTGGCGACTTTGCGCAGCTTGAGCGGGTAAGCAACGTTCTCAAATACCGTTTTGTGCGGCCACAGGGCGTAAGACTGGAATACCAGGCCGAGATTGCGCTCTTCGGCAGGGATTTCACTTTTGGGCGTTCCGTCGAACACCACATTTTTGCCAATGGTAATCCTGCCCTGTGAGGGTTTTTCCAGCCCCGCCACGGCACGCAGTAAGGTGGTCTTTCCACTGCCGGAAGGCCCCAACAGTGACACCACTTCGCCTTTTTTCAGTTGCATCGATACGCCTTTCAGTACTGGATTATCGCCGTACATCAGATGCAAGTTATCTACCGATAATTCAATCATGTAATTTCACTCCAAAGCGTAAAGCAATGCCGAGGCCAATCACCACCAGCACGATATTGATCAGGGAGAGCGCTGCCACGATATCAATGGCACCCGCAGACCACAGCGAAACCAACATAGAACCAATGGTTTCCGTGCCGGGAGACAACAGATACACGCCGGTTGAATATTCGCGCTCGAATATCAGGAACATCAGTAACCAGGAGCCAATCAGGCCATGGCGAGAGAGCGGTACCGTGACGTGACGGGTGGTCTGCCCCGGGGTGGCACCGGCGCTGCGCGCCGCCTCTTCCAGTTCAGGCCCTACCTGTAACAAGGTGGACGAGATCAGTCGTAAGCCATACGCCATCCACACCACGGTGTAAGCCAGCCAGACGCTGAAGATGGTCTGACGCAGCGAACGAAGCCAGACGATGAAGTTTTCCCGTAGCCAATCCGCTATCGGTAAGCTGGAGAGCCAACCGTTTTTCAGTGACTGATCCAGCCACATCGGGATGAACAGGAATACCCAGAGAAAGGCCAGACCGGCTAACAGGCCAGGCACGGCACGTGGCACCAGCACGCTGTAATCAAGAAAGCGTGTCACCTGATCCTGTTTACGGTGCATCGCGATACCCACGAACAAATAACAGATCACCGCAATCGCACCGCCAATCACCCCGATTAACATGGAGTTGACGATGGCGCGCAGCAGGTTGGGTTGGTCCCAGATACTGCGGAAGGTGGCCACTGAGATTTCATCCCACAGCGATACGCCCACGCCCCAATGTGAGATAAACGCACGCATCACCACGCCGAGCAACGGCACGCCAATGGTCACAGTAAGCCAGGTCAACACCACCGCACCGGCAATCCAGCGCCATTTACCCAGCGGCAAGGCTCGCGCCTGAGACGCTTTGCCCTTCATGGTGACAAAACGGTTAGCGGTGCGCATCAGCCAGCGCTGTAGCATCACCAGCGGAACGGTAAAGCAGATCAGCACCACGGCGACCGCGGCCATCAGGTGATAGGAAGGGGTGCCGAGCTTGTTGGTTAACTTATACAGATAGGTCGCAAGCACCATGTTGCCTTCGGGATCGCCCAAGACCAGCATCAGGCCAAACACTTCCAGTCCGAGGAAGAACAGCAATACACAGGCGTAGAGAATAGAAGGACGGACCATCGGCAGGCTGACTGAGGTCATCACCTGTAAGGGGGATGCTCCCACGGTGCGCGCCGCTTCTTCCACATCGGAACTGACGCTGCGCAACGCCGAAGAGATATACAGATACGCATGCGGAACGTGGGTTAGTCCGGCAATCACCACGATGCTGGGCATCGAATAGATGTTCCATGGCACCACACCGAACAGTTGATTAGCCCACTGCGACAGGAAGCCGACTGGGCCGGCAGCTACCACGTAACCAAAGCCCAGCACCATCGGTGACACAAAAATGGGCACCAGAATCAGAGGTTCAATCAGACGGCGGCCGGGTAGGTTGGTTCGCACCATCAGAAAGGCCAGTATGCCGCCAAGCGGAATAGCAATAATCACCAGACCAAAGGCCAATATAAAACCGGATTCCAGTGCTTTGTAGAAATCAGGATCGGAAAAAATAAAGCCGAATGAGCCGAGCGTCAGCTCTTTCTTTTTGGCAAAGAAAGGTGCGGAGAGAAAACTTTGCACCACAATAAACATCAGCGGAACGTAGATAACTAACGCCGTGATGACAACAATTAATGCACGTGGCAAACTTTGCCACTTTCTCAGTAACCTGTTCATATGCCAGCCCTGTATCGAAAAAAGGCGTTATGCGCCAGAGCCTGTTAATGGGCGCATAACATTGGGAGGTTTATTTCCCGGCAGCCGTGCGCCATTGTTTAATAAATTCCAGGCGTTTAGCAGGCTCAAGATATTCCAGCAGTGACTCATCGACCGGGATTGGTTTCAGTGCATTGCCAAGCATTTTTGTCATGCCATCGATATCGTTTTTCCCTTCAATATCATTGCGCAGTGAGGGAATATCCGCTTGATTGGCCAGAATACTTTGTCCTTTCTCTGACAATACATAGTCCAGCCACAATTTGGCCGCGTTCTCGTGTTCAGCTTCTTCAGTAATAAAAGACACGCGCGATAACACTAAAATGTAATCTTTCGGATAAGCGATACCCAACGCCGGGTCGTTTTTGGCGCGCGCTTCCGCATACGAACCGAGGATATTAAAGCCGATCAGATTTTCACCAGAGGATACGCGTTCCATCATGGTGCCGGTTGATGATTGTACCGTCAGGCCGCCTTTGGCCATGCCGGCGAGGTTTTTCAGGTAATCAGGATCGACCTTACTGTCTTCCACCGTGAGCATGAAACCTAAACCCGATTTTTCGATGTCATAGGTGGTGACTTTATTTTTAAATTTATCAGGATTAGCGGAAATCAATTTTGCCAGTGCGGTATGAGAATCCGGTGCCTGGTCTTTAGGGATTAACTTATTGTTGTAAATAAACACCACTGGCTCATACGTGGTGCCATAGGCTTTATTTTGCCACACAGCCCACTTGGGTATTTTACTTTGTTCGGGAGAGGTATATTCCGCCGCGTATTCCGTCGCCAGCTTTAGCGCGGTATCCATGGACGAACTCCACACCACATCACCGCTGCCGCTACCCGAGGCCTGTTCGCTGATGTAGCGGTTATAGAGCTCGGTGCTGTTCATATCGTTATATTCGACTTTAATACCGGGATATAACGATTCGAAACCTTTGATAAGCGGACCCGCAGCTTTGGTATCGGTAGTGGAGTACACCACCACTTTTCCCTCTTTTGTCGCCGCATCAATGAGTTTCTGATAGTCGGCAGGATAACCCGCAGGCGCCGCCGCGATTGCCGAGAAGGAGAGGCCAGCCATGACAGAGGTTGTTAAAAAACGCAGTGAGGTTTTCATACAGATCCTTTTGGTTACATTTGTTACAAGAATTTAACAGTAACCCATTGCGCTTGTGATGCAATCCGCAAGTCAGTTTTTTTCAGGATTTGTGAAGTTAGTTAGATTGTTAATTTCAGCAGGGAATGAATAGCCTCAGAATCCAATGTTTTTTACAAAAATAAAAACGCGCTGATACTTATTGAACTTTCATCGTCAAGATGCAAACCAAATAAATAAAAAACTCGTAACGGCAATAATGCTAACGGTGACAGAGAGATAAGTGTGAACAGCGGGAGGTGCGATTATTTTCATATTGGTTCCTTATGAGCATCGCAACCATTTTGAACAGGAAAGATTAATCTAACCTTAAGCGTTGAAGGAAAGATTGAAATTTAGACTTTGTTCCTGATTAGCCTAAATAGTCATACAGAATTTCATTGCGCTGGGATTATAATTCTTTGTTCTTATTGATGAGGTTGAATAATGACCACCGATTTTCCTCTGCTTGATGTACAGGGGATCACTTATGCGGTGCAAGGTCGAACCTTGCTGGCACCCGTTTCCCTGCATCTGAAGGCCGGTGATTTTCTGCTGCTCACCGGGCCCTCAGGCAGTGGCAAAAGTACGTTGTTGAAGATTCTGGCTTCATTACTGGCTCCGACAGCGGGGCAAATTCGTTTTGAAAATCGCGACATCAACTCGCTGAGAGCGGAACACTATCGCCAACAGGTTTCGTATTGCTTCCAGACGCCACAGCTGTTTGGTGACACGGTGTATGACAATCTGGCCTTGCCGTGGCAGATACGTCAGCAGCGACCATCACGTGACACGCTGATTGCCTCTCTGGCAAGTGTGCATCTTACAGCCGATATGCTGGATAAAAAGGTCGATCAACTCTCTGGCGGAGAGAAGCAACGGGTCGGCTTGCTGCGTAATCTGCAATTTTTACCCAAGGTCCTGCTGTTAGATGAGGTCACCAGCGCGCTGGATGAAGAGAACAAAGCGGTGATCCACAACCTGATTCAGCAACAGGTCGAGCAACAACAACTGGCAGTGGTGTGGATCAGTCATGATCCCAAGGAAATTAGTGATGCGAAGAACGTGTTGCGGCTAACAGCCCCTGAAACGGGAGAGACTCATGAGTCAGCATAATATTACCGATAGCTCATTGTTACTTTCGCTGATGCTGGTGGTGATTGCGTTGATCATCAGCCAGAAAGAGAAGCTCGGCATGAGCAAAGATATTATCTGGAGCGTGTGCCGCGCCATCGTGCAGTTGGTGATTGTGGGTTATGTGTTGAAGTCAATTTTTGACCTCAACAACCGCTGGTTGACCATCCTGATGGTGCTGTTTATTTGCGTCAATGCGGCGTTAAACGCACGCAAACGCAGCCGTAATATTGACCATGCCATGCTGATCTCGTTTATCGCCATCACCACCGGCACCACATTGACTTTGACGATTCTGGTACTCAGCGGCGCGATTGAGTTCATCCCGATGCAGGTAATCCCAATCTCGGGCATGATTGCGGGCAACGCCATGGTGGCGGTGGGGTTGTGCTACAGCAACCTCAACCAGCGCTTCAGTGACAATCGGCAAAAAATACTTGAGATGCTGAGTTTAGGGGCGTCGGTAAAACTGGCTTCCGCACAGCTGATTCGTGACAGTATTCGCGCGTCGATGATCCCAACGGTCGATGCGGCGAAAACCGTGGGTTTGGTGAGTTTGCCAGGCATGATGTCGGGATTGATTTTCGCCGGTATCGATCCGGTCAAAGCGATCAAGTATCAGATTATGGTGACTTTTATGCTGATCGGTACCGCCAGTTTATCGACCATTATCGCTGCGTATTTGTCGTATCGGCGTTTTTACACGACGCGAGCGCAGCTGAAAGTCATGTAGGGTGCGGCCCTTGGGCCGCCCGCAACTTACTGCTGAAAACGCAGCGCCACACCCAACGCCTGTTCCGGGCCCACGATAATCGCGGACTCCTCTTCCTGGAACGGCACATCCCCTAGCAGCAGGCTGGCTTTCACCTTACGCAAATCGTGGGTGCGCAGACTCAATCCCGCCATGCGCGGGCTGCCATCGTAGTCCAGTGGTAATCCAGCAAAGCGCTGCGTGACATAATGCGCAGCCGCGAAACGCACGGTTGCGACACCCGCTTTCAACACGAATGCCCCTTCCTGACAGGCAGTCAGTTTGTCAGCGCCAAATAAGCGGCTATACGGCAGGGCGGCGGCGGCGGGATCCTGAGCCACCACGACAAACTCGATAATATCGCTCACGCCGTTAGGGTGCTGACGCCACGCATTCTGCCATACCGCATGCGGTGTCTCATGCTGACAGAAGAAGCTGCGTCCATTGGGCACCAGCGCCGAACGCAGACGCACGGTGCGAAAACGTGCCTGATCTTCACTGCCGTCTGGCAACTGAACGGGTCGGAAGAAACGGGCAGGTTGCTCGTCATCAATATCCTGGCTCTCCAGATAACGCCACACGGCATCGGCATCGTCGGTTTTCCACACCAGACCACTCAGACCGATCGGTGACTGCCACAGATCCTGACGCAGATTACCGCGGCCAGCCTCATAACCCAGCAGCTCAAGGTAATTATCATTGAAAACCGCCAGGTGATTACTGGAGCCCAATGAGTGATGGCCGCGTTCGGTCAGTTGAAAGCCAAGCCGCCTGAACAGTGCACTGGCCGCATCAAGCTGATCTGCCACGTTAATCACGACATGATCCAGACGGGGAGTCGGTACTGAAATAGCCATCGCTTTCCTCCTTGCTCTCATCGTTGCTGCACCCATTACGCTGTGCTCGTCTCGGTTGGCTGCCAGTGAATCTCGCTGGTTGCGCCAAAACCGGCGGCAATGCCGCTGATTAAGGTGGTGATTTGCGCCGCGTGCTGTGCGCTTTGACCCTCGACGATGCCTTCGATCTCTGCGGTTTGTGGCAGCACATTCCAGCTGTTACCTGCGCTTAAACGCGTAATACCGAGTGCCAACGGTCCACTGCGTCCCGGCAGTGCATACAATGCAGAGATGATGTGACTGCCAATCACAATCACATCGATACCTTCATGCGGTCTGGCAGCATGCGCGCCTTTGCCTGTCAGGGTGATGTGAAAGTGCTCTGCTGAAGTGAATTGCCCTGTCATGATCATCCTTAAACGTGTTCAGGTAAAAACGGTTCGCCCAGCGTCAACATCAATCGGTTCGCCCACGCGAAGAAAGCCGCGGACTGAATGACATCCAGCAACGCCAGTGTGTTCAATCCCTGATCGCGCAATGCTTCTAACTGTTGCAGACTCGCGGCAGCGGGGGTGATGGAGAGGGACGCCACCAGATCAATGATCGCTGCCCATCGTGCGTTTTGGCCGTGTGCCAGTTGTGCGCCGGGCACGACATTCAGCAATTTTTGTACCGCTGGCTCATCTTTCGATAACTGGCTGGCTTTGCGCGCATGCACTGAGGCGCAGTAAATGCAGCCATTCACCTTACTGACCACGGTGGCCGCCAGTTCACGCTCGGCGCGGGACAATCCGCCAGGCGTATAAAAGATGCCTTTGTCGGTGAGTGTGCGCTGCTCCAGTAACGGCAGATTGCGCGCCAAGAGGCGGAAATAGTCGGAATCACTGTGGCCATTCTTTTGCAGCGTGGCCTGCTCTTCGGCGCTGAAATCGCTCAGCGGCTTGGCCGCCAGCCAGGGTTCCCAACCCAGTTCTTGCTGAGTAAAGGCGGTGAGGGCGGTTTGGCCACTTAGCGTCAGCGGTGCATCGTGCCATTTTCCTGCTACGGCATGCGGTTGCGCTTCAGTCTGTTCGCCATTCAGCAGACGCAAACCCGTCAGCAAACGACTCTGGAAGCTGACAAAAGCAACCAATTGCGCCAGCGTGACGATGCCGCGTGGCGTCCAGCCCGCCTGTTGTAAATTCTGGATGTGTTGCGGCGTGGCATCGACGGGGTGCAGACTCAAGCGTTCGGCAAAGGCGCGACCCACAGCAAAACGGGCATCATCAGTACTCGCGCTCCCCTGCTGCTGGTAGTGCGCTTGTAAACGGGTGGCACCGTGCCAGGCCGCGACCTGTGCAGCCAGGACAAAACGCCATGGCAGCGGAAGGTCAGCGTCATCCTGCCCAAATAAAACATCATAACTGCCTTGCGTATGCAGGGTGGCTGCATGCCGCTCAGCGCGTGCTTTGGCCAGTTCTGATGCGGGATCGATATCCGCCAGTGCGGTCAGTAAATCAATGGATTCAGACATGTTTTTCTCCGGTTAAGCATCACCCAAGGCGCGCAGCGCGGGGGCAATGTGATCAGCGATCAATTCAATGGAACGCAGAATGTCTGCGTGTGGCGGATCGATAGAATGCACCTGGAAGGTGATATCGGTGGCGCGGCGCAGCGTGGAATCAGCCAGCAACGAGGTGAGCACGCTCGGGGCATCGCCAAAATGGGCATCCAGTTGACGCGCATGGCTCTCCAGAGTCGTGCCGGTGATGACGTGTCCGGCGGCCTGGAACTGCTGCGCCTGACGTTGTAATCCGGGTTCCGCCAGACGCCGCGCATAATCATAGGAGTCGGCAACAAAGGCAGTACGTGAGGCGAGAATGCGTGGCGCAATCCCTTCTGGCAGTGCCGCCAGATAGGCATCGATCATCGGATTTTGTATCGCATCCAGCGGTAAATCAGGCTGACCCGCTGGGCGAGGTTGCGTGCGCGACAACATCAAGCCGTGACCGCCAGCCCCGGCACGCGTTGCGCCCTCCACGGAAAAGGTGGCAATCCACAAGCGCTGTGCCAGCGTGGGCGCGGCGGGGTAGAGATGGTTATCCGGGTGAGCCAGGGTATCGCCGCGCCAGGCGCTGAGCAGCGTGTGGAGGTGATCAGCAAACACCTCGGCACGTTGTTCGAGGGTTAAACCAAAGGGCAAAAACGACGTCGCGGTGCCGCCAGAACCCAATCCCACCTCTAGACGTTCATTACTGAGCAAATCCAGCACTGCAGCGTCTTCCGCCACGCGTAACGCATTTTCCATCGCCAGCGTGATGATGCCCGTCCCCAGGCGGATGGTGCGCGTATTGGCTGCCACGTGTGCCAGGAACACCAGCGGTGATGGCAATCCACCTTCCTTTTCATGAAAGTGGTGCTGAGCGATCCAGGCGCTGTCGAATCCCAGACGTTCTGCGTGCTGAATCTGTTCGGTTGCCAGGCGATATCGCTGTTGCGCTGAGGTGTCATCCAATAAACGGGTGAAAAATCCAATACGTTTGCGCGTCATGCGGACTCCTTAATCAGCGGACGAAAAGTGGGAATGGCGTCAATCAGTGAGCGGGTGTAAGGGTGTTGTGGCGCAGTAAATAGCGTGACGGTGTCACCTTGCTCGACCACTTCCCCCGCGCGCAACACCGTGACGCTGTGTGCGATGCGTCGTACCGTGGCAAGGTCGTGGGTGATAAACAGATAGGTCAATCCCAGCTCTTGTTGTAGTTGCTGCAAAAGTTGCAGGATTTGCGCCTGTACGGTGACATCCAGCGCCGACGTCGCTTCATCCAGCACTAAAATCGCCGGTTCCAGCACCAGCGCGCGGGCAATCGCGACACGCTGGCGTTGCCCGCCGGAGAGTTCTCGCGGCTTGCGTGTTAACAGCTCCAGCGGTAAGGCCACACGCTGTGCGACTGCCTCCACACGCTGGCGCCGCTGCTCGCGGCTGATTTTTTCAAAGTTGCGCAGAGGCTCCTCAATAATCGCAAACAGTGTCTGGTGCGGATCGAGTGAGGCGAAGGGGTTTTGATACACGAACTGAATCTTGCGGCGTAACTGGCGTTGCGCCTCACCGCGTAGCGCGCTGGCATCAATACCGTCGATCACCACGCGCCCGCTGTCCGCCTGTTCAAAACCCAGCAGTATGCGCGCCAGCGTGGTTTTGCCTGAACCGGACTCGCCGACCAGCGCATGCGTGCTGCCACGTACCACGGTGACGCTCACGTCTTTCGCGACCTGTAACTGCTGTTGTTTGCTCAGCGCGAAGTGTTTATTGATGGCGGAAAGTTGGATCGCTGGCGTCGAGAATATTGCCTGTGCCGGGAGCGTCAGTGAGCCCGCTCCGGGAGAGGCATCCTGTAGCAGTTGTCGCGTATAGGGATGTTGTGGCGCATGAATAACTTTTGCCGCGATACCCTGTTCCTGAACTTCACCATGACGAAACACCAACAGGCGATCGGCACGTTCTGCCGCCAGTGCCAGATCGTGGGTCACGAACAGTACCGCAGTGCCAGATTCGCGGCGCAGTACATCCAGCAGATCGAGAATGCGTTTTTGCACCGTCACATCGAGGGCGCTGGTGGGTTCATCTGCAATAATCAATTGCGGGCGTAAGGCGAGCGCAATGGCGATCAATACGCGCTGTTTCATGCCGCCCGAAAGCTGGTGAGGATACTGTTTCAATCGCTGTTCAGGATGGCTCAGCCCAACTTTCTCCAGCAACTCCAGCACTCGCTGCTGACGTTGCGGTTTACTGAGCTTTTGATGCAGTTGCAGCATCTCACCGACCTGATCGCCGATGGTTTTTACCGGGTTGAGCGAATTGCCCGGGTCCTGTGGTACCAGGCTGATGGTGACGCCGCGCAGGCTGTCCATGCGTTTGGCTGACCAGTTGGCAATATCGGTACCATTCAGCAGAATTTTTCCGCTGTCGCGGCGTCCATTTTCCGCCAGCAGACCGATGATAGCTTGTGCCGTGGTGGTTTTTCCCGAGCCCGATTCGCCGACCAGCGCCACCATTTCACCGGCCTGTAATTCAAAACTGACGTTATGCACCACCTGACGCCAGGCGTTTTTTTGCCGGTAACTGAGGGTCAGGTTTTCTATGGCGAGTAATGCACTCATGCATCACCTCCCGCGATGTGATGACTAATTCGATTGGCAGCCAGCACCACAGCGACCACGACGATGCCGGGGAAGGTGGTGAGCCACCAGGCGGTGGCGAGATAGTTGCGTCCCTCGGCGATCAGTAAACCCCACTCTGGCGTCGGGGGCGGGGTGCCGTATCCGAGGAAACTCAGTGTGGAGAGCGCCAGAATCGCCTGACCAAACTGCAAGGCGG